>DASZGP010000067.1:0-2687 GCA_035938695.1 Candidatus Dormiibacterota bacterium
CAGGCCGACCTGTTTCCCTGACCCCGGTCGGCGCATGATCGCCTACCTCGTCCGCCATGCCCATGCCGGCGACCGCGAGCGCTGGGAGGGCCCGGACCAGGACCGGCCCCTCACCGACAAGGGCCGCCGCCAGGCGGAGCGGCTGGCCCAGCGGCTGGCGCCGTCGCGGCCGGCGCGGCTCCTGAGCAGCCCCTACCTCCGCTGCCGCCAGACCCTGGAGCCGCTGGGACTGGCGCTCGCCCTGCCGGTGCTGGACGAGCCCGACCTGGCCGAGGGCCGGCCGCCCGACCTGGCCCTGGAGCTGATTCGCCAGGCCACCGCCGACATCGCCCTCTGCTCCCACGGCGACGTCATCGGCGGGATCGTCGAGAACCTCTGGCGCCGCCGCCTGGTCCGCGCGCCGCGCTGGGAGAAGGGCTCAACCTGGGCGCTCGAGGTCCACGCCGGCGAGATCGTCGGCGCGACGTACATCGAGCCCTGAGGGGCTCGGCCCTGGAGCTCTGAGGGGCTCGCCATGGAGCCCCGGCCCGTTGCGGGTCGGGCCGGCGGCGCGCCGACTCCCGGGCCCAGACGCTAACCTGTGAGTGGTGGGCCGGGCCACATCCCGGCCAAAGGGAAGGGAAGCCCATCTCCGGGCTTCGATCCAGGGAGGCTCTCCAATGCGAATCAACCAGACGCCCCTGCGCCTCAACCGCGAGACCGTCAGGGAGATCGGCACCGAGCTCGACGGCGCCGCCGGCGGCGCCCAGCTGACCGCCGCCTTCTGCCAGCGCCTGACCATCCCGCCGACCCTCTGCGGCTGCACCGGCACCGAGACCGCGACCAACGTCTGCTGCCTCCAGTAGGGACCCCGGCGCCGCCCCGGCCACCTCGGGCGGGGGCGGCGCCCTCTCGAATTAGCCCAACCTTAACCTTCCGCTAACCGCGCGGCTGGACCCTCGCCGCCTCGGCCGGTAGCGTCTGAGGCGATGCTTGGAAGGCGGCCCGGCCTCGCGCTCCTCGGCTTGGCCGTCGCCCTGCTGGCGGCGCCTCCGGCGGTCGCGGCGCCGGCGCTGGGCCTGGAGGGAGTCCAGCGCTTCGACCACGTGGTGGTGCTGATCGAGGAGAACGAGAGCTTCGCGACCACCTGGGGCACGGGCAGCGTGGCCCACTACCTCAACTCGCTGCGGGCCCGGGGGGTCTTCGCCGACCAGTACTTCGCCACCGGCCACGTCAGCCTCGACAACTACATCGAGATGGTCAGCGGGCAGGGCCCCCAGCCGCTGAGCAACAGCGACTGCCTGGCGGTCAACTTCTACACCTGCGTCCAGCCCCAGGGCCAGGTCTCCGGGGGCCGCAACCTGGCCGACCAGCTGGAGACCGCCGGCCTGTCCTGGAAGGGCTACATGGACACCATGCCCTCGCCCTGCTTCCACGCCCCCTACGACCCGACCTACACGCCGCCCCCCGGCAAGTCGCCCGATCCCTACCAGGGCAACAGCACCGCGGCCCCGGCCAAGGACTACGCCGACCGCCACAACCCCTTCATCTACTTTCCCGACATCGTCGAGAACACCGCCCGCTGCACCGCCCACGTGCTGCCCTATACCGCGCTGGCGACCGACCTCGCCGCCAACCGCCTGCCGGCCTTCTCCTTCATCACCCCCGACACCTGCCACGACGGCCACGACACGCCGTGCTCCGGCGGCGGCCCCGGCGGGCTGACCAGCGCCGACCTCTGGCTGACCCAGGAGGCGCCGGCGCTGCTGGCCTACCTGACGGCCCACAACGGCCTGCTGATCATCACCTTCGACGAGGGCAGCAACACCGACACCAGCGGCTGCTGCACCGGCGGCGCCGGGGGCCAGGCCGGCTTCGGCGGCCGGGTCGGCCTGCTCGCCCTGGGACCAACCCTGAAGGCCGGCACCACGGTCTCCACGGCGTACGACCACGCCTCGCTGCTGCGCACCATCGAGGACAGCTTCGGTATCTCCGAGTACCTCAACAACGCCGGCACGGCGACGCCCATGGCCGACGTCCTGGCGGCCGCGGCCGGCACCACCCCGGGCGCCGGGGCGACGCCCGGCCCGGTGGCGCTGGCCGGCACCGGCAACACCCCGCTGCCCGGCACCGGGCGGGGCCCCGCCGGCCCCGGCCTGCCGGCCTTCGGCCTGACCCTGGTGGTGGCGGCCGCGCTGCTCGGCGGTCTCCGCCGCCGCCAAGCCTTAACCCGCGGCTAACCCCGCCGGGCGGGAGCGCCGTCCACACTGAGGACCGTAGCTTTGAAGCGTTCGCCGATGCGCGGGTCCCTGTTCCGCGATGCCGGCCAACCTTCCCGGGCAACCCCCCCGGCGCTACCCTTCACCCCCCGCAGAGGGCCCGGCGGAAGTCCGGGCCCTCGTCCCCCGGCGGCGGGCCCCCGGCGGCGCCACCGTCGCTGGCCGGGCGTAATATCCGCTGATGATCGATTCCGAGGCCGAGCTGGCCCCCGAGGCCGCCCTGGCCCCCGAGGAGCCGGCGCCCTCACCGTACTTCAACCGCGAGCTCTCCTGGCTGGACTTCAACAGCCGGGTCCTGGCCCAGGCCGAGGACGAGAGCCTGCCGGTGCTGGAGCGGGCCAAGTTCCTGGCCATCGTGGCCACCGGGATGGACGAGTTCTTCCAGGTCCGCGTCGCCGGGCTCCGGGAGCAGGTCGGGGCCAAGCTGGC
>DASZGP010000068.1:0-11686 GCA_035938695.1 Candidatus Dormiibacterota bacterium
GCGAGGCGAATGAGCCTGCCGCGGCCAGCGCGTCCAACCCCGGCGCGGCCTCCGCGGGATTGCCGGCCCGGGCCAGCACCCGGGTCAGCGCCCGCGCCAGCCGCTGTCGGGGCCGCTCCCGCTCCGAGAGCAGCGCCAGCCACTGCTCGGCGTGCTCCAGGTGGTACTGCTCCTCGTTGAGCACCCGCCGCGCCGCGCCGCCCAGCAGGGGCAGGTCGCTCTCCAGGGCGCGGCGCAGCAGGACCGACTCGAAGAGGTCCCAGTACAGGTGCCGCGCGGTAGTGAAGTACCAGTCGCGGTTGGGCGCGTGGAGCAGGGGCAGGTGGCGGAAGGCGCGGGGGCCCCGGTCCAACGCCAGGCGGTCGACCGCCTCCTCGTCGTCGGCGCCCACCAGCAGCGCGTACCAGAGGTGGGCGTGGCCCATCTCGTCCTGGGCGATCGAGCTGAAGGCGACGTCCTCCTCGGCGGAGGGGGCGAAGCCGGTCCACTCGGAGTGGCGGTGGCCGATGACCAGCTCGCTGTCGGCCAGGAACAGGAGGAGGGCGCGGTAGGCGTCGCGGACCTCGGGCCGCAGCGAGGCCAGCGCGGGATTCAGCGGCGGCGGGGCGGCCCGGCGCAGGGGCGGCACCGGGAAGGGCGCGGCGGTGGGCGCGGCGACGTCCTCGCCCGCGTGGTGGCGCCCCGGGGCGGTGGCGTCGGGGCCCGCGGCCCCCCGGCGAGCCGGCGCTTGGGTGGCGCCCACGGCCGTCAGCCGCCCCCGGTGCTTCCGGTTGTGGCCATGCCCGTCAGCCGGGCCTGGAGGCGCCGGCCGGGGGACCGCCATCCGCTGGCAGGTCCGGTCCGGACGAGCTGATGCCGGCATCCCTGAGCGCCGCCTCGGTCAGCCTGGTCCCCGGGACGTTGGCCTCGATCAGGCGCCGCCGCCGGCCCAGGTCGGCGTAGGACTGGATCTCGCGGTAGCTCTTGTCCATGCCCTGGTCGTCGCGGGGCTGGAAGCGGCGGATGTGGTCGTAGTCAACCAGCCAGATCTCGTCGGCCTCGTCGCGCCGGGAGAAGCACTCCCGGGCCTGGGTCAGGGCCAGGTCGAGGTTGGGGGCGTCGACCATCCCGACGTGGTGCATGGCCTCCCCGCTGCCCCGGCGGCCGAAGACCTCGTAGCGCGGCACGAGAACCTAGTTGAGCAGGGCGCGGACGGAGGCGTGGCCGCGCCAGAACAGCCGCCTGATCTCCAGGCGCCGCTGGCTGACCGGTCCGTGGTTGCCGACGACCTCCTTGAGCCGCTCCCAGTCCGGCTGCCGATATTCCCACTCCCCTTCGGCGACCTGCCGCAGGGTGGGGTCGGGGAGGCTGAACCCCAGCGACCAGATCCGGGGAACGTACTTGGACAGGAAGCGCTGGCGCAGGGTCTCGTTGGCGGCGGTCTTGACCCGGTACTGGATGAGCAGGTCCTTGGCCGGGTCGTTGGGCGGCCCGAAGAAGTGCAGCAGGGCCTCCCACCAGCGGTCCAGCGCGCCCTGGAACATCTCGCGCTGGGCCGGGGTCCCGGAGGCCAGCTCCAGGGTCAGCGCCTCGCCGTGCTTGAGGTGCAGCGACTCCTCGGCGCAGATCCGCCGCAGGGCCCGGGCGTAGGGCGCGTAGCTGGCCTCCAGCAGCGCGTGCTGGGTGACCAGCGCGGCGCCGTCGACCAGCCAGCCGATCAGGGCGATGTCGCCCCAGGTCGGCACCGGGTAGTGGAAGACGTTGTGGAACTTGCTGCGGCCCTCGACCAGGTCCTCCAGCATCCGCGCCCGAGGCTTGCCCAGGTCCTCCGCCAGCGACCACAGGATCTGGGCGTGCCCGACCTCGTCCTGGACCTTGGCGGTGAGGGTGAGCTTGCGCTTCAGCGACGGCGCCTTGGGGATCCACTCGCGCTCCGGCATGGCGCCCATGAACTCGCTGTTGGCGTGCATCTCGAGGAACTTCAGCAGCCCGGCGCGGAAGTCCTCGGGCATCCAGTCCGAGGCCTCGACCTTGCCGCCCGACTGGACGTGGTCCAGGAAGCTCTCGCGGTCCGCCGGCCGGCGGTGCTGGTGGGTGACGGCCATCACCACAAGGTTATCGCCTCCGCGGCCCACGAGCGCCCGGCCCAACCCCCGAGTGATACTTCCGGTCATGGCCGACCGGTACCCCGACGTGATCCCGATGATCGCCTACGAGGACGGCGTGGCCGCCCTGGCCTGGCTGGCGGCGGCGTTCGGTTTCCGGGAGCGGACCCGGATGATCGGCGAGGGCGGCCGCCTCAGCCACGGCGAGATGGAGGCCGGGGCGGGCGTGATCATGCTGGCCACGCCCTCGCCGGAGTATCGCGGCCCCAAGCGGCACCGGGAGTCCTGCGAGCAGGCCGCGAGGTGGCAGGAGGTGCCCTATATCGTCGACGGCGCCCTGGTCTACGTCGACGACGTGGCCAGCCACTGCGCGCGGGCCAGGGCGGCGGGGGCGCTGATCCTCTCGGAGGTCGAGAGCGACGAGTACGGGAAGCGCTACCGGGCGGAGGACCTCGAAGGCCACCGCTGGATGTTCATGGAGCGATAGCCGCGGTGGCGGCGACGCCCACCCGGCGCCGCGGGGCGGGATCGCCGGCCCGGTCGGCGACGCGGGTCACACCCGTCGCCAGGCCGTCCTCGCGCACCAGGCGGGTGGGACGGCCGAGGCCGAAGCCCTGGCCCATGGTGATCCCCAGCTTGAGCATCTCCCCGGCCAGGCGCTCGTTGGAGATACCCTCCGCCACCACCTGGCTGCCCTGGGTCCGGGCGAAGGTCACGATCGCGGCGATCGCCGACTTGGCGCCGCGGTTGGAGACGTTCTCGGTCAGGCTGCGGGCGATCTTGATGTACTCCGGGTTGACCGCCACCAGCAGCTCCAGGGTCGAGTGGCCCTCGCCGACGTCGTCGACCGCGAAGCGGAACCCGTGGGCGCGGTACTCCTGGATGACCTCGCTCAGCCGCGCCAGGTCGCGGGCCTCCTGCTGCTCGGTCAGCTCCAGGACGACCTGGTCCGGCTCGCGCTCGGCCCAGCGGCTGAGCAGCACCATCTGGTCGGCGCCGTGGACCGGGTCGAGCAGCGAGGGGACGCTGATGTTGATGAAGAGCGGGCGGACCCGCGAGGTGTGGTCTCCGCCCTCCAGCGCGGCGCGGCGGCAGAGCCAGTCGAGGTCGCGCAGGTAGCCCAACCGCTTGGCGGTGTCGAACATACCGTCGACGCGCTCGCAGCGGGGGTCGTCGGCCGGGCGGGCCAGGGCCTCGAAGGCGAACACCGAGCGGTCGTCGAGCCGGACGATGGGCTGGTAGACGGACTGGATCGCCCGGCGCTCGATCAGCCGCGGCAGCCGCTCGGCCCAGGGCAGCTCGGCGCCCTCGGTGACCACGCTGGCGGCGACGTGGATCCGGTCGAGGTCGGCGCTCTTGCCCCGCTTGCCCTCGTAGAGCGCGTCGTCGATCCGGGCGATCATCTCCGCGGCGGTCTCCGCGCCGTTCCAGCAGGCCACCCCCATCGAGCAGGTCTGGCCCTCGGGGGTGATCGCGTGGAGCCGCCGCAGCACCAGGATCGCCGATTCCAGGTTGGTGCCGGGCAGGATCACGCCGAACTCGTCGCCGCCGTAGCGGGCCAGGATGTCCTCCTCGCGCAGCGCCGACTTCCAGGACTCGACCGAGCGGCGGAGCAGGAGGTCGCCCTTCTGGTGGCCCCAGCCGTCGTTGAAGTCCTTGAAGTTGTCGAAGTCGATCAGCGCCACCGACATCGGGATGCCGAGCCGGCGGGAGAGGGCCATGATCCGGGGGATGCTCTCCTCCCAGCCGCGCCGGTTGGTGGCGCCGGTCAGGCCGTCGACCCGCGCCGCCTGGTAGAGGGCGGCCATCGACCGCTCGTGGTCGCTCTCGTTGAGCCGCCAGTAGGTCAGGTTGGCGGCGCTGGCCGCCAGCACGAAGGCACCGTGGATCCCGGCCCACAGCCAGGGGTCCTTGATCGCCGCGCCGTGGTCGTACACCGAGCTGGGGAAGATCACTCCCAGGACGCCGTGCTGGAAGACCACGTAGGCGATCGCCACCAGGAACGGGAGCCAGTCCTGGTACAGCATCAGCAGCGCGATCACCACGAAGTACTGGAAGTGGGCCTCGATCCGCCCGCCCGAGAGGTGGACGCCGGCGGCGGCGCCGGTCAGCAGGCCCAGGGAGGCGATGGTGGCCCTGAACTTGCGCCCGCCAAAGGGCTGGGTGGCCCAGATCGCGAAGGCCGCCACCGCGCCGGTGTCGACCGCCATGTGCAGCGCGCTGTAGCCGCGGTAGGTACCGTAGATGGCGATGCCCACGACGTAGAGCCAGAGCAGCACCAGGATCGCCCGGTGGCGGCGGTCCCACTCGTCCTGGGGCAGGGTCCGGCCGTGGGGCAGGATCTGCCAGAGCCTCTCCCGCAGGCGCGGCCAAACCCCCAGCGCCGGCGCCGGCGCCGGTGAGCCTGTCTGGACCTTGCGCGCAGCCGTTGCCAACAAATGTCTCCAAGCGCACTGTAAGCCAAAAATCGGACTGTGAACGCCACAGACGCGTCGGCCGTGTGCCGGGAGTGTGTCCGCTCTGTCTAGGCCGGGCGCGCCCACCGCCGGAGCCCGGCCGCGACGCTGCCCAGGCTGAGGACGGATACGGCGTCGCCGACCGACCTGGCGCTGCCGATGGAGATCGCGCAGCCGGTGCTGAGCCCGGCGCCGACACTGACCAGGCAGCCCGCCGCGACCCCGCTGCCGACGCTGACCAGGTTGCCGGCGGCCAGCCCGCAGCCCAGCGAGACGAGATTGCCGCCGGCCACCGCCGTCAGGTCGCAGACCAGGTTGAACAGGCCCAGCAGCCGCCGTGAGGCGGTCAGCTCGCCGGTGGTGATCACGGTCCTCGCCGCCCGGCGGTCATCGCCGGCTCAGTAGGCCGCCAGCTCGCGGAGCTTGGCGGCGATCCGCTCGGGGTTGGGCAGGAAGGCGTCCTCCAGCACCGTCGCGAAGGGGGTCGCCGGGCTGTCCGGGCCGGTCAGCCGCATCGGCGGCGCGTCGAGATGGTCGAAGGCCCGCTCGGCGATCAGCATGCCCAGCTCGCTGGTGACGGCGCAGAAGGGGTTGGCCTCGGTCAGCAGCAGGACCTTGCCGGTCTTGCGCACCGTCGCCAGCACGGCCTCCTCGTCCAGCGGCTTGATGGTGCGCAGGTCGAGCACCTCGACGTCGATGTTCTCCTGGGCCAGGTGGGCGGCGGCCTTCAGCGCCTGGTGGACCATCAGCCCGTAGGTGATCACCGACACGTCGGCGCCGGCGCGCGAGAGCCGGGCCTTCCCGATCGGCAGGGTATAGGCGCCCTCGGGGACGAAGCCCTTGATCAACCGGTAGGCCCGCTTGTGCTCCAGGAAGATCACCGGGTCGGGGTCGCGGATGGCGGCGATCAGCAGCCCCTTGGCGTCGTAGGGGTTGCTCGGCGCCACCACCTTCAGCCCCGGGCTGTGGGCGTACATCGCCTCCGGGGACTGGGAGTGGTAGAGGGAACCGTGGACGCCGCCGCCGAAGGGCATCCGGACCACCACCGGGCAGGGGAAGTCGCCGTAGGTCCGGTAGCGGGTGCGGGCGGCCTCGTTGACGATCTGGTTGAAGGCCGGCAGGGAGTAGTCGGCGAACTGCATCTCGGCGATCGGGCGGAGCCCGGCGAAGGCCGCCCCGATGGCGGTGCCGGCGATCTGCGACTCGGCGATCGGCGTCGAGAACGAGCGGTACTCGCCGAACCGCGCCTGCAGCCCCTCGGTGGCCCGGAAGACCCCGCCGGCGGCGACGTCCTCGCCGAGGACGAAAACCCGCTCGTCGCGCTCCATCTCGTCGGCCATGGCCTGGCGCAAGGCCTCCAGGATGGTCAGCTGCTGCCCTTCGCCCTCGGGGATGCCGGGCTCGTCGGGGGCGTCGTCCGAGGTGTCGCGGGGCTGGTCCGAGAGCACGTGCAGGGAGAGCGTGGCGGGGTCGGGGTCGGGGGCCGCCTCGGCCGCGGCCTGGGCCGCCTCCAGCTCGGTCGCCACCTCCTCGCCGATGGCGTCGTCCTCCGCCTCGCTGAGCATCCCCCGGCCCATCAGCCAGGCCCGGAAGCGCACCAGGGGCTCGACCCGGCGCTGCTCCTCGACCTGCTCGGCGGTGCGGTAGCGGCGGTCGTCGTCGTCCGAGGAGTGGGGGGTGATGCGGTAGACCATGGCCTCCACGATCGACGGCCCCTCGCCCCGCCGGGCCCGCTCCATGGCCGCATCGACGGCCTCGTAGACCGCCACCGGGTCGCCGCCGTCGACCTGGACCCCGGGGATGCCGTAGCCCGCGGCGCGCTGCGCCACCGAGACCGGCATCTGCAGCCGTGACGGGACGGTGATCGCGAACTCGTTGTTCTGGGCCAGGAAGACCACCGGCAGGCGGTGGATCGCCGCGAAGCTGACGCCCTCGTGGAAATCGCCCTCGCTGGCGGCGCCCTCGCCGAAGCAGGTCAGGCAGGCGCCCGCCTCGCCGCGCATCTTGAGCGCCAGGCCCACGCCAACCGCGTGGAGGATGTGCATCGCCACACAGCTCCCGCCGGTGACGTAGCGCAGGTCGGCCCTGCCGTAGTGGCCGAGCATCTGGCGCCCGCCGCAGGAGGGGTCGGCGGCGCGCGAGAAGAAGCCCATCATCAGCTCCTCGGCGGTCATCCCCATGACCAGCGAGAGGCTGAGGTCGCGGTAGTAAGGGACCACCCAGTCGACGCCCTGGCGCACCGCCATCCCGGCGCCGACCTGGGCCGCCTCGTGCCCCTGGTGGGGCATCACGAAGGCGATCCGGCCGCTGCGGTTGAGCAGCCACATGCGCTCGTCGAAGGCTCGGCCGAGGCGCATCCAGCGGTACATCCGCAGGAGCTGGTCGCGGCCGAGGCCGGGGTCGGGCAGGGCGTGGGGGGCGGGATGGGCCAAGGTCACTCCTTCCAATCAGCGGCCGAGGCGCAGGAAGCCGCGCTTCGGCGGGCGGGTCGTTGTCTCCACCTCGTCCATTTTCGCCAGCGCGGCGGCCATCGCCACGGTGCGCTGGGCGAATTCCAGGGAGGGCCGGCTGACGACCACCGGGATGCCGTCGGTGGCGGCGTCCAGCAGGGCCAGCGGGGTGTGGGGCAGCTCGAAGGTGATGGGGAACTTGATGTTGGCCTCCAGCACCTCGGTCGACATCTTGATGCCGGGCTCCATCCGGTTGAGGGCGACGGTCACCTTGCGGGGCGGCACGCCGAGGTCGCTGAGGGTCTTGAGCAGCAGCTTGGCGTCCTTCACCGAGGCCAGGTAGGGGGTGACCAGGAGGAGCAGGGCGTCGGCCCGCTCGATGATCTCCAGGGTGACGTCGCTGAGGTAGCTGGCGGTGTCCACCACCACCAGGTCGAAGAGGCCCTGGAGCTGCTCCAGGATCTCGTCGAGGTGCTCCAGCTGGACCAGGTCGGCCAGCTCCGGGGAGGGCGGCGCGGCCAGCACCCTGACGCCCCGGCTGGGATACATGCACTCCAGCAGGAAGTCGGGGGTGAGGGCGTCGACGTTGGCCAGCACGTCGACCATCGAGGGCGAGGCGGGGGCGTCGAACATCAGAGCCTGGTCGCCGAACTGGAGCGCCAGGTCGAGCACCGCGGTGGTCAGGCCGAGGTGGCGGGCCGAGGCCGCCGCCAGGTTGGCGGCCACCACCGACTTGCCGGTGCCCGCCTTGCCGGCGATCACCGCGATCACCCGCCCCCGCCCTTTGGTCTGGCGCGGCAGCAGCGGCTCGTCCGGCTCGATCAGCAGCTCCAGCGCCGGCCGCGCCTCGACGGTCTCCGCCTCCGCCTCGTCCGGCGCGGGCTGCGAAGGGTCGGGCGCGGGGTCGCGCTGGGGCTGGTCGTCGTCGTCGGGTGCTGGCACGCTGTTACAGCATTCTGGACGCTGGGGCCCCTCGCTGACACACGGGCGTCAAGAAAGGCGTAAAGCCGAGCGCTGCGAGGAACTCCGGCCAGGGCTGTTACGTCCCTTTACCGGTTCTTGTTTGTCCCCCGGCGTCGATGCCACTAGCCTGGACCCTGGATCAGATGACCCGACCACCTCGCCTCTCACCCGGGGCGAGGCCCTATGCCGGATGCCGTAGCGGGCGGCAAGGGGGCCAGGGCCTCGTCGAATTCGCCCTCATCGCCCCGATCTTCTTCGCCATCCTGATGGTCACGATCGAGGCCGGGCTGCTGATGAACGCCCAGATCACCCTCGACAACGCCACCCGGGAGGCGGCCCGCGTCGCCGCCCTCTGCGGCAACACCAAGGGCGCCTGGTCCAACTTCTCCGGGGCTCCCGCCGGCGGCTCGTCCTGCGACCAGGCGGTGCGGATCACCCTCAACGCCAACCTGGGCATCCTCCCGGTGGTCAGCGGCGGCAACCCCGACCATCACCTCGACACCCCCACCGATTCGGCCAACAGCGCCTGCCAGGCCAGCGGCGTGGCCTACGACGGCGCGCCCCAGGGCTGCCCGATCGTGCTCAGCACGAGCTACACCTACACCTTCCTGCTGGGCTTCGTCCTGGGCCCCGCCGCGCCCCGGATCACCCTCTCCAGCCAGGCCCACGTGGTCAGCCAGCGATGAGGCGCTCGCGGGGCCAGTCGACGGTCGAGCTGGCGCTGATCCTGCCCTTCCTGGTCGGGCTCTTCACCCTCGCGCTGCAGGGCGGGCAGCTGATCTCCGACCAGATCAACCTGACCCAGGCCGCCGCCGACGGCGCGGAGTGGGCGGCGATCAACGTCACCACCCAGGGGGACACCGCCATCCGTACCCACGTCATGGACCAGCTCTGCGGCGCCGGCGGCTCGCCCAGCACCCCCGCCAGCGGCGCCACCAAGTACTGCAACGCCACCCTGACCGTCACCGTCAGCGCCAGGACCGCGCCCACCAGCCAGGGCCCGGCGGCGGCGCCGGGGCCGCGGGCGACCGGCGCGGTGCTGGGCGCCAAGACCGGCTGCAAGAGCTGGAACATCAGCGTCACCCCGGTGGCCGGCAACCCCAGCCCGGTGACCCAGAGCACCACCCTGCAGTACCTGGTCCAGCTCAACGTCCAGAACGGCGGGGGCAACCTCCTCGACCCCATCGTCAGCCTCTCCGGCAACGGCTTCCCCAACAACACCTTCCCCGGGTCTCCGACCTTCAACCCGCCCTCGGTCAGCAGCGCCGGGTCGGCCTCCACCCTCAACATCACCACCACCCAGGGGACCACCCCGGGCACCTACACGGTGAGCGTCAGCGGCCTCGACCAGTGCAACAACGGCCCGGCCGCCGGCAACGTCCAGTTCACGATCACGGTCAACGGCACCGGGCCGCCCTCACCGTCCCCCTGCACCCCGCCCTCGATCCTGTCGGTCGTCCCGATCACCGCCCAGAACGGCAGCATCACCGGCGTCACCATCCTCGGCAGCGGCTTCGGCAGCGGCTCGACGGTGAGCTTCGGCGGCAGCGCGGCCAGCCTGGTGACCATCGTCAGCGCCACCCAGATCACCGCCGTGCTGCCCGCCGGGGGCCTCAGCCCGGGGGTCTACACGATGACCGTGTCGGCGCCCTCGGGCCAGTGCCTGGTCAGCTCCAACAACAGCCTGACGATCTGCTCCGGCCCCTGCCCGACGCCGGGGCTCGGAGGCGGCGGCGGCGGGGGCTCGACCCAGAACCCCTGCGCCACCTCGGCGCTGCCCAACCACTACCAGACGGTGATCGCCATCGCCTGGCAGGAGCCGCTCTTCGTCCCCTGGTTCAACTCCGCGGTGACGCTCAACGCCACCCAGTACCTGTATTGCCAGTGAGCGCGCGCCGGCAGCGAGGCCAGACGCTGGTCCTGTTCGCGGTGATGGCGGTGTTCATCGTCGGCGCCGTGGCCCTGACCGTGGACTTCGGCTTCCTGGCCACCCAGCACCGCAACCTCCAGGCCTTCGCGGACTCGGCGGCCATCGCCGGCGCCCAGCAGCTGACCCCCAGCGGGACCAGCTCGCAGCTCGCCGACACCCAGGCGGCGGCCCGCAAGACGGCGTTCTTCTACATCCGGGACAACCTGCTCTGCGCCGGCGTGCCGGCGGGCTCCTGCGCCGCCGCCGCCCAGCTCAGCGCGGCCAACCTGGCCACCGCCTGCCCGCCGCCGGCCGGGATCACGATGTGGTACGCCGACCTCCAGGGCTGCCAGATGCCGGCCCCCCTGAGCAGCTACACCCTGACCGTCTGCACCCCCGGGCAGGTCGGCGGCGCGGCCACCTGCGCGGCCGGGTCGGCGACCGGCCAGGCCGCCAACACGCTGTCGGTCTTCATCACGGAATCGGTCGCGACCAGCCTGTCGCGGATCGTGGGGGCGGCGGGGGCCAACGCCGGCGGCTTCGCCCAGGCGCAGTACACCTACCAGACCGGCGCGCCCTACGGCCGGCTGCCCTACGCGCTCTACTCGGCGGGCTGCGTCAGCACCGGCAACAAGCCCGAGATCATCGCCGGCGACGTCTACATCGACAGCTGTGGCCTGATGCCGCAGTCCAGCGGGCAGGCCGGGTTCTGCGCCGAGAACACGCTGGGGTCGGCGGGCAACATCGTCTACGGGCCGAGCGCGCCAGCACCGCCCGCCAACTGGCTCTCGAACCAGACCCTGGTCACCTGCCAGGCGGTGTCCGGTGGATTGGCCCTGGCCACCGGCCAGGTCAGCCAGCTGCCCGCCGGCGCCGGGGTGCCGGTGCCGACCTTCATCCCGCCGCCCGGCTTCAGCGCCGTCGATCCGACCCAGACCGCCAGCGCCGCCACCGCCAACACCGACTGCGTCAACGGCGAGGTCGCCGCCGACGGCAGCACCCTGACCAAGTCCTGCTTCACCCCCGGCGTGTACACCACGATCACCGGGATCGCCAACAACCTCAACCCCGGCGTCTACTACGTGCTCGGCGACCCCACCTGCGACGCCGACCGCAGCACCAGCACCTGCAGCGGGGTGCAGTTCTCGGACAACACCATGAACGCCAACTGGAACAACGTCGCCGACTCCTGCTGGGCCGCGCCCAACAACGCCGCCGCCGGGGTCTTCGTGTCCCCCTGCCCCTCGGGCTTCGCCTTCGACCCCACCAGCGTCGCCGACCCGATGTGCCCCGGCGGGGCACCCTCAGGCTATGCCGCGCCGGTGTTCACGCTGACCGCCACGACCGACGCCCTGGGGCAGCTCGACTCACCGCCGTCGGGGGTCGGCACCCGCTACTACGTGCGGGTCACGGCGGTCAACGCCTTCGGCGAGAGCACCAGCACCGAACAGTCGGTGCTGGTCAACGGCGCCCCCCCGCTGCCCCAGCATGGGATCACCGTCGGCATCACCCCCCAGGCCGGGGCGAAATACAACATCTACCTCTCCACGACCTCCGGGGCCGAGGTGCTCTGGAACACGTCGGCGCCGACCTCCTCGCTGTCGGTGCTGGTCGACACGCTGGGCAGCGGCCACGCCTACCCGCGCTTCGACACCTCGCGCTGCCACGGCTTCCACAACATCCCCAAGTGGCCCAACGACGCGGCCCAGAACTACGGCGTGAGCTTCGTCCTCTACAACAAGGCGCAGTTCTGCGTGGGGGTCTGCGGCAGCTCGTCGCAGAAGCCGACCGTGCTCCTCAGCCCCTACTGCGGCGGCTTCAAGC
>DASZGP010000069.1:0-1866 GCA_035938695.1 Candidatus Dormiibacterota bacterium
TTCCCGCCCTGGTTCACCGCCCGGCCGGCGAACTTCGACTACCTGGCCTCGCTGCCCGAGCGGCACCCCCAGGACACCGTGGTGGTCGAGATGCGCCACCGCTCCTGGGCCGAGGACGAGCGCTTCGACCAGCTCCGGCAGCTCCTCGAGGAGGCCGGCATGACCTACTGCATCGTCGACGAGCCCCAGCTTGGCTCGGGTTCGATGCCGCGCCACCTGGCGGTGCCCAACCCCAGGCTGGCGGTGGTCCGCTTCCACGGCCGCAACTACCAGACCTGGTACGTCAAGGGCAGGACCTCGGCCGACCGCTTCGACTACCTCTACTCGGAGCTGGAGCTGGAGGCCTGGGTGCCCCGGGTGCGGGCCCTGGCCGAGACGGCCGAGGAGGTCCACCTGCTGTTCAACAACAACCGCTCCAACTACGCGGTGGTCAACGGGCTGCAGATGGCCCGCCTGCTCAACCTCGGCCTGCCCGCGCCGGAGGACCTGCCGGCCTCCGAGCCGGTCGCCGAGCAGGGCAAGCTGCCGGGGGTCTAGGGCGCCTCCGCCGGAGGCGGGACGTCCGTCGGCTCGACCATCTCATCGCCGGGCTGGAGCACGTAGACGTAGACCACCGCGGCCAGCACCGCGCCCAGCGCCGGGCCGGCCCAGTAGATCAGGAAGTGGGCGGGGTTGAGGATGCCCGCCAGCAGCGCCGGCCCGAAGGCCCGCGCCGGGTTCATGGCCGCGCCGGTGACGGGGCCCCCGACCACGATGTCGAAGAACAGGGTGGCGCCGATGCCGAAGCCGGCGATGCTCTTGAAGGCGCCGCGGGGGTCGATCGCCGTGGCCCAGATGACGGTGACCAGGAAGAAGGTCAGGATGATCTCCAGCCACATCGCCGGCAGGGCGCCCACCCCGGCGGCCGGGGCGGGGGCGCCGAAGGCGGCGGCGGCGGTCACCGCCGAGCTGAAGACCGCCCCCAGCAGGAGGGCGCCGACCAGGCCGCCGGCGAATTGCGCCAGGGCGTAGAGGCCGGCCAGCCGGGCCTCGATCCTGCGGCTGACCAGGGCGGCCAGGGTCACGGCGGGGTTGAAGTGGGCCCCCGAGATGTGGCCCAGGGCGGTGACCATCACCGCCAGCACCACCGCGTGGGCGGCGGCGACCAGCACCAGGTCGACCGGCCCGAAGGGCGCCCGGGCCCGCAGCAGGACGTCGGCGCAGATCGCGCCGCCGCCGAAGAAGGTCAGGGCGAAGGTCCCCAGGAACTCGGCCAGCAGCACGCGCGCGTATCTCAAATCCAGGTGCCTCCAGGGCTTCCGCTCGCCGTCCGGACGGGTCCCGGCGACGCCTGCAAGGTTAGCGAATCGTGACCGCCGGGCCGGGCCCTGGGCGGCCGGCGGCGCGGGTGGGCTATCATGCCGGCCACCCGGCAGCCAGCGGGGCGCCGGCCCAGGAGGACCGAATGAAACGATTCACGGACCGCGTCGCGCTGCTCACCGGCGCCGGGCGCGGGATCGGCGCGGCGACCGCGCTGCGGCTGGCCGCCGAGGGCGCCGCGGTGGTGGTCTCGGACATCGACGCCGCCCCCGCCCGCGAGGTGGTGGCGGCGGTCGAGGCGGCCGGCGGCCAGGGCCTGGCGGTGGCCTGCGACGTGACCCGGCGGGACTCCGTCGAGTCGCTCTTCGCGGAGGCCGCCGAGCGCTTCGGCAGGGTCGACGTGCTGGTCGCCTGCGCCGGCGTGATCCGCGACAACCTGGTCCACCGGATGACCGACGACGACTGGAACACCGTGCTGGCGACCCACCTCACCGGCACCTTCCTCTGCGCCCAGGCGGCGCAGCGGCTGATGGTCGAGCGGAGGTACGGCCGCATGGTCTTCCTCTC
>DASZGP010000070.1:0-11519 GCA_035938695.1 Candidatus Dormiibacterota bacterium
TCGGACAGGAGCTGCGGGTCGAAGCCGGTGGTGACCGCCGCGATGGTCTGCCCCACGAAGAGGCCTCCGGTGCCGCCGGCGGCCGAGGCGGTGGCGGTGCCGACGGAGATCGCCAGGACGGTCGCCGACCCCTCGCAGAGCCAGTAGGGCTTGTTGGCGTACTGGCACTCGATCTGCCCGCCGTCGGTGGCCAGCGCCACCAGGGGATGGAGCAGGTGCAGGAGGATCTGGGCCACCTCGACCCCCAGGATGCCGATCAGGAGCAGCATCAGCGCGGTCGGCGGAGAGGCGCGCCGCCCGCCCCCGATGAAGAACGCCGCCACCCCGCACCCGATCGCCGCCACCAGCTTCAGGGTGGTGGCGGTCGGCGGGATCATGAAGGCCACGACCAGCGCCAGGGCCGCGCCGAGCAGGCCGACGGCGATCGCGTGGTCGGTGGCGGCGGCCGGCGCCGTCGGCGAGATCCGGGCCAGCAGGGGGCGGAGCAGCCGCGCCACCAGCCCGGAGAGGAGCCGGCCGGCGAAACCCGTGAGGAGCGCGAACAGCCCCAGGCCGGCGAGCGCCCCGACCGCCGGGCCCACGATCAGGGAGAGCAGCAGGCTGACCGCCGCTCCCCACAGCAGGGCCGCCCGGGCCGTCGCGCCGGCGGCGGTGAAGAGGCCGCGGACGGTGTCCGGCAGTCCCCGCACCCCAGCCCAGAAGCGGGCCCCGCCGACGCCCCGGTAGTAACCGAAGACGCCGAACAGCAAAGCGCTGCCGAGCCCCCAGATGAACGCCGGCGTGGCGATGTTGTTGGGTCCCATGGCGGTCGATCCCGGCATCACCCCGTTGGTGCCCTGGTAGACGACGGAGACCATCCAGACGTTGGAGACGTAGCCGAAGATCGCGCCGATCACCGCGGTCACCAGCACCGAGGGGATGTTCTTGCGCAGCCAGGTCAGGAAGACCTTGCCCAGCATCCCCCACCTGACCTGGGGGGCGGCCGCCGGCGCCAGGGTCGGAGTCATGCCGCCTTCCTGGCCCCGCCGACCAGCAGCAGGACGCCGCCGAAGGCCGCCAGCCAGACCCCGATGCCGATGAACTGCATGGTGTTCAGCCCGGGCACCGCCTGGCGCTGGAGCTGGGCCAGCAGGGCGGTGGGGGCGAGCACGGCGGCCAGTCCCGCCGCGCGCCGGACCAGCCCGAGGCGCGGCGTGAAGATGCCGGCCACCGCCGCGGCGGCGGCCAGCAGCAGCGCGAACCCGATGCTGAAGCCGGCGCCGGCGGGGCTGAGCAGGCCGCTGGCCTTGAACCCGAAGAGCACCCCGATCGGCAGCTGCAGGGCGCTGGCCGAGAACGCCAGCTGGCTGATGCTGACCCAGGGCATCAAGGCCGAGATCGCGACCAGCGCCGCGCCACCCAGGGAGATCATCAAGCCGGCCCCCAGCGTGGTGGCGGCGGGCGCCGCGGCCGCCCCGGAGCCGGCGCCGGGCGCCGCCGCCGTTGCGGCTACGGCCGGGGCGGCGGGGTGGAGCACCCCGGGAGGCGCCGGTGGCGCGGCTGAGCGGAGCGGGGCCAGCGGCAGCGCGCCCGGAAAGGGCGCGGCCACGAAGCTCGGCGCCGCGGCCGGCGGCGGCAGCGGCGCGGCGGTCGGCGGCGCGGCCGCCGCAGTCACCACCGGGCTCGGCGCCAGGGCCAGCAGCCAGCGGCCGTCGACCCAGGCGGTCCAGCCGTTGGAGCACTCGACGTGGGCCCAGCCGTCGGGGCGCTGCTCCAGCAGCTTCACGTCCAGTCCCGCGGCGAGACGGTTGTCGGCCGCGAGATTCCCGTCCGGCCGGCTCCAGGTGTCGAGCCCGCCGGCGGGGACGCTGTGGCTGGCGGCGAAGAGCGCCATCGCCGGGCTAGCCGGTCCCGCCGAAGACCTGCAGCTCGGCGATCCCGTCAGCCGTGGGGCTCTGCGGGCTGCGGCCCACGAACACCACCTTGACCACGCCGCCGATGGGCGGCCCGCTGACCCCCTGGGTCTGGTCGCCGGGCCGCTGGTTCTGGTAGGTGTGGAGCAGCCGTCCCTGGGCGTCGAGGAGCTCGACCGACCAGCTCCCGAAGCCGTGACCGGTCTGGTACTGGGCGTTGGAGTTGGTGATGTTGCCCACCACCTCGACGCTGACGATGGTCGCCGGCGCGGCCAGGGTCAGGGTCAGGGTGGTGGTGCCGTCGGCCTGGGGGCCGGCCGAGAGCCAGGACGTCCGGGGGTCGTTGTCGACCGCCATCGACGGCGCGAAGGCCGGGCCCAGGCTGGAGGAGGCGACCACGTGGCCGTGCGCCGCCAGGTTGGTCACGCTGGTGGGGCTGGCGGTCGGCGTCGGGGTGACCTGGACCGGGCTGGCCGTCGCCCGGGCCACCGGGCTGGGGCTGGGCGAGGCCCCGGCGGGCGCCGACGGCGCGGCCATCGCCTGGGCGATCATGGCGGTGGTCACCGCGACGGTCTGGCTGGGCTGGAAGGCCGGCCACTTGGGGCCGGTGTACTTGACGGTGCCCTGCACGGCCGCCGGCGGCAGCAGGGGGTTGCCGCAGAGGCAGCGGCTGACGGGGACCCCGCGGCTGTCCACCAGCACCGCCGTCCCGGCCTGCAGCACCGACTGTCGCGGCGTCGCCTTCCCCCCCGAGTAGCCATGGTTGGTGACCCGGGTGTCCTTGGACAGGATGGCCGGGCTGAGGCCGGCGACGAACCCCGGGATCTGGGCCACGGTGATGCCCAGGACCCCGGCCCAGGCCTGCCCTTGCCCCGGGTGGGTGGTCAGGAACGCGACCAGCTTGGCCTTGTCGCAGACCCGGTTGTCCCCGGTGCCGCCGTAGATCGCATAGCGGCTGCCCACCGGGGTCAGCGCCACCACGCCGCCCGCGCTGGCCGGCGGCGTGACCCGAGGCGTGGCTCCGCCGCCCTTCGGCACCGGGGTCGGCGACGGCGCCTCGGCCACCGCCGTGGGCCCGGGCGAGGGCAGCTGACCGGCCAGATACGGATCCGGCCCGATCGCCATCGCCGGCTCCAGCAGCACCTCGTGGCTCGACTGGTTGAGCAGGATGTACGCGCCGCCGCCGCCAAGCACCACCAGCAATGCCAGCGCCAGGGCGATGACCGCCGTCGGCCGCTGCCGCGCCGGGCGCGGTGGGCCCTCCGGACCCGGGGGCGGGCCAGGGGGCGGCGCGCCGGCGCCGGGCGGCCCGGGCGGGAGACCGGGCGGTGGGGCTCCGGGCGGCCCGGCGGGCGGACCGGCGATCGGAAGCCGAGATGGCGGTGGTGGCGCGCCAGGGGTCCCGGCGACCGGCGGACGGGCCGGCGGCGGCGGAGCTCCGGCGGGTGATGGCGGAGCGGCGGCCGGCGGCCCGGGCCGGGCGACCGGAGGCCCCGGCGCGACCGGCGGTGGCCCTGGCGCGACCGGCGGTGGACCTGGCGCGACCGGAGGTGGCCCTGGCGCGACCGGCGGCGGCCCCGGCGCGACCGGAGGTGGCCCTGGCGCGACCGGCGGCGGGCCAGGTGCCACCGGCTCGGATGGCACGGCAGCCTCGCCAGGGGCCGGGGACCCGGGCCGGGGCGGCCCGCCGAACCGCCGGCCGGGGCGTCCGGCCGAGCCCCGGGGAGGCCAGGGTGGCTTGGGAGTATCCGGGCTCAACCCGTGGCTCCGCGGGCTTCGCCGGCGCGGCCTGGGCTCTGTTCCACCCGTGACATGTGCGCACTATAGGCGCGAGCGCGGGGCGAGGGAACTCCCATCCGGCGAACCGGACAGCGCGAGAGTAACCACTTCCGAGTGCGGATGTTCTATATGTGTAGTTGTCCCCCACTCCCCTTTCCCATCTTCACAAATGAGGGGGACAGGAGGGTACCAATGTTTCAAGAACACCGCCAAGCCATCCTGGGGATGCTGCTCGCGCTCCAGGGCGCGCTGATCCTGGCGGGCGCGGTCGTCCTGGGCTTCAGCGCCTCGGCGATCTTCCCGCTCGACCAGGTCTTCGGAACCGACGCCTCGGTGGCCGCGATCGTGCTCGGAGCCGCCCTGATCATGGCCTTCCGCGCCCCGACTCGGAGCTGGGTCAACCTGGCCCTGCTGTACGAGGGCCTGACCATCATCAGCGGCGTTTGGAAGTACGCCAGCAACTACGGCACCCACCTCAACGTCACCACCATGGTGATCTCGGCGCTCTTCCTGATCGCCTTCGGGGTGCTCTACCCCCGGGGCGACAGCCCGGTCCACACCACCGCCTCGGCCTGAACCCGACCGGGGACGGGCGGCCACCAGCGTCGCCCGCCCCCGGACTCACCCCTTCCGCCCACCTCGAACGTGTCTACGGACATGAGGCCGAAGGGTTGGAGGGTTGACCATTGGCAGAGGCAGCGGCAGGCGCCGGCGGGGCGCGACGGGGCGGGGATGACACCACCTTCGAGGAGCGCCTGGAGGGACTGACCCGGCGGCTCCGCCGGATCGTCGGGTCGATCACCGGGTCGGGCGGTCGCGGACTGTTCCGCTTCCTGCTCCTGACCGCCGTGGCCCAGTTCGTCCTGCTCGGCCTCTCGGTGCGCTACCTGTACGCGCCGACGCCCACCGGCCTCCAGGTCAGCCTCGACCAGCTGATGCGCGCCGGGGCCGCCGGCCAGATCATCTCCGCCACCTTCCTGGACGAGGACGCCCAGGTCGTCGGCCAGGCCTGCAGCGCGGCCCTCAGCACGGGCGGCGGCTGCCCCGGGCGGGTCCAGCGCTACTGGGCCGAGTACCCCCGCAGCGACGCCGCCACCCTCGACCTGATCCACCAGCTCAAGGACCGGGCGATCGTCACCGTCGACCCCCAGCCGCTCAAGGGCGTGATCCGCTGGCTGGTCCAGTTCCTGCTGCCGATCGTGATCCTGGCCAACCTCTTCGGGATCATCTTCCTGGCCAAGAGCGGCCAGGGCTCGATCGGCGACCTGGTCGGCTTCGGCGGCATCGGGCGGCGGCGCTCGCGCCGGCTCCGGCTCTCAACCGGGGTGACCTTCGCCGACGTCGCCGGGGCCGACGAGGCGGTCGCCGAGCTGGCCGAGGTGCGCGACTACCTGCTCGACCCCCGCCGCTACCGCACCGTCGGGGCCAAGCCGCCCAAGGGCGTCCTGCTCTTCGGCCCGCCCGGCTGCGGCAAGACCCTGCTGGCCCGCGCGGTGGCCGGCGAGTCGGGGGTGCCCTTCTTCTCGATGTCGGGCTCGGAGTTCGTGGAGTCGCTGGTCGGCGTCGGCGCGGCCCGCGTCCGCGACCTCTTCCGCAAGGCCGCCCAGGTGGCCCCCGCGATCATCTTCATCGACGAGCTGGACGCCGCCGGGCGCCGCCGCGGCGGGGCCGGCTTCGGCGGCGGCTCCGACGAGCGCGAGCAGACCCTGAACCAGATGCTGGTGGCCATGGACGGCTTCGAGGTCAGCAGCGGGATCGTGGTCATCGGGGCCACCAACCGTCCCGACATCCTCGACCCGGCGCTGCTCCGGCCCGGCCGCTTCGACCGCCACATCACCGTCGACCAGCCCGACGTCGAGGGGCGGACCGAGATCCTCGGACTGCACGCCAAGGGCAAGCCGCTGGCGCCCGACGTCGACCTCGACAACGTCGCCCGCCGCACCGCCGGGTTCACCGGCGCCGACCTGGCCAACGTGGTCAACGAGGCCGCGCTGCTGTCGATCCGGGAGAGCACCGGGACGGTCACCCGGCAGCACTTCACCGAGGCCATCCAGCGCGTCCTTCACGGGCCCCGGCGCAAGGGGCGGCTGATGTCCGAGGCGGAGCGCGAGCGGCTGGCCTACCACGAGGGGGGACACACCCTGATCGCCGCCGCCCTGGGCCGGCTCAACGAGTTCCAGCGGGTCTCGATCGTGGCCCGCGGGCGCGGCCTGGGCCAGTCGATCGTGGCCGCCGACGCCGACAAGCTGATCCAGACCAGGGCCGACCTGGAGGACGAGATGGCCATCACCCTGGGCGGGGCGGCGGCCGAGCAGCTGGCCTGCGGCGACGTCAGCACCACCGCCGAGAACGACCTCGAGCAGGCCACCGGCGTGGCCCGCCAGATGATCGCCCGCTACGGCATGTCGCCCCGCTTCGGCATGACCCGCCTGGCCGCCAGGGCCGCCGACGTCTACCTCGGCTCCGACCTCCAGCCGGCCGCCCTGGTCTCGCCCGAGACCCTGCGCGAGCTGGACCAGGAGGTGGTGGCGGTGATCGGCGCGGCCCGCGACCGGGCCGCCGGGCTGCTGGAGGCGCACCGCGAGGTGCTCGACCGCCTGGCCGATCGCCTGATCGAGCTGGAGACCATCGACGGCGAGGAGCTGGTCGGCTGTGTCGCCGGCGTCCTGCCCGGGCCCGAGCAGGCGATCGCCTGAGTTGGCGGCAGCGGTGAGCCAGACCGCCGCCGCCCGGGCCCGCCGCCTGCTCCGCCGGGCCGCCGCGGCGGCGCTGCTGGCCGGGGTGGTGGCGGCGGCGGGAGCCCAGGCGGCCGGCGCGGCCAACAGCCTGCAGCCCCAGCCGGGCACTCCGGCGGCGCCCTGCCAGCCACCGGTCAACCCCCCGGGCTGGCACCTGCTGACGGCGCGGACCGGCCCGGGCGCCAACAACGGGCAGCCGGCGCCAACGCCCGTCGGTGAGGTCGACGTCGACCCCTGGAGCCCCTGCCGGCTGTACCGCGCCCTCGACGGCCAGACGCTGCAGCGGAGCACCGACGGCGGGCGCACCTTCGCCGACGTCTTCCACGACACCAGCTGCCCCGGCGGAGGCACCGGCTGCCTTTCCAGCCAGACCTTCGCCGCCAGCGGCCTGACCTTCGGCGGCCCCGGCCGGCTGCTGCTGGGGGAATACCAGAACGGCGACTCGGTGGTCCAATCCCCGGACGCCGGCGCCACCTGGAGCCTCACCAACCAGGGCATGAACGGCGCCGAGGTGGCCCGGATCATCCCGGCGGCGGAGGGCACCAACGTGCTCTACGCCACCACCATCGGCGCCGTCTCCTCGTATGGCTTCGGCGTCTACGGCACCAGCAGCTATCTCGGCATCTACGTCTCCCGGGACGGCGGCCAGAGCTGGCGGTCGGCCACCCTGCCCCAGGCGCCGCCCAGCTACGGCAGGCCGGGGGACGCCATCCTGTTCCAGGTGGATCCCGGCGCCCCCAACCGCGCCTGGGCGATCTACAGCATGCCCGGCGGTGCCGACCCGCTCTTCCAGACCACCGACTACGGCCAGACCTGGAGCGCGCAGTCGACCATCCAGGCCACCGTCCACCAGTTCCTCGCCACCCTCACCCCCCGCCACGGCCTCCGCCTCTACGTGATCGCCGCAACCGGGGCGAGCGTGGTGACGGGCTCCACCTCACTCCAGGTCTCGACCGACGGCGGGGTCAGCTTCAAGGCCACCGGCAACCTTCCCGCCAACATGGAGACCGACGCCGCCATGGCCGCCAACCCCGCCAATCCCGAGCAGATGCTGCTGGCGACCACGGTCCTCACCGACACCACCAACCAGCCCTACTTCGCGGCCTACAGCAGCGTCGACGGTTTCGCCACCGCCGCCCCGGTGCACAAGCCGGCGGTCGTCGGCCGGGTTTACCCCGGCGTCAACAGCCCGCTCCACCCCGGAGGCACGGTGCCCGAGACGGTGGTCCAGGCCGACCGCTCCGGCAACTTCTACGTCAGCCTGGTCGACCATCCCAATGGGAACAACCGGGTTGGCCTCTGGCAGTACGTGCCGGGGGCCAAGGAGCCCCTGGTCCAGAACCTGGCCTGCAGCGACGCCGCGGCCAGCCTCTGCCCCTTCACCGCCGTGGCCCCACCGATCACCCGCTGCGCCATCCCGCCCCGGATCAACCCCGGCGACATCACCAGCGTGCTGGGTTACTCGTCGCACATCGGCGCCGGCGGTGGCACCCTGGCCTTCGACGGGGTCGACCTGCTCCTGACCAACCTCGAGGAGGTCGCGGCGCCCAACGCCGGCGTCATCCACCGGGTTCGCCCCGGCACCGGCAACACCTGCACCCTGGACCCCGACCTGGTGGTCCGCTTCGACCCCAGCGTGGGCGGCTCACCGGTGATCGGGCAGGTGGCCTACGACTACAACCACGCCGAGATCTGGGCCGAGGTCAACAGCGCCAGCACCGGCCCCTCGATCTTCCATTTTTCCGATCTCGGCAACGTGGTCACGGCGCAGCTCGCCTTCAGCATCGCCCAGGCGCCGGCCTGCCAGGGTGGCGCCGGCGATCCCCTCCTGTCCTACGACCCCAGCGACGACACGCTCTGGACCTGCACCCCGTCGGGCGTGCCCGGCCACACCACCCGCGACGGCACCGAGCTGGCGAGCTGCATCGCCGACACCCTGATCGCCAACAGCGGCGGCACGGCGACCTGGATGCTGGCCCGTCCCGGCCACCTGATGGTCGAGCTGGAGGACGACTCGACGCTGGTCGACTACAGCACGACCGACTGCTCGCCGCTGGCCAAGTACAGCCACGGGCAGCAGTCGGAGACCGCCGGCGAGAACGAGCAGCTGGCCTGCGACCCGCTGACCTTCAGCGCTCCCGGCAAGCCGGTGACGGCGCTCTGGGTGCGCGACTCGGTGGCCCTGACCCTGGCCTCCTACAGCCTGCCGCCGGGGTACTGCCCGATGCCCTCGCGGCTCGGCTACCACGGCTCGCCCACGGTCGACACCGGCGCCACCGGCCAGTTCTGCGGCACCCTGGTCACCCGCGGCCTGGACGTGCCGGCGCCGGGCGAGCCGCTCAGCTTCAGCGTCAACGGCGCGGCGCTGGGCTCGGGGATCACCGGAACCGACGGGGTGGCCTGCCTGACCGGGGTGGTCAACCTCTACGGCGGCACCTACCCGGTCAGGGCGGTCTTCGCCGGCAGCAACGGCCACCTGCCCAGCGCGGCGGCCGGCAGCCTGACGGTGATCGGCCCGCCCCCGCCGGCGCCCGGCGCCGCGCCGCCGCCTCCTCCGCCGCCGCCCCAGGCCGTGGTCCCGCCCCAGCCGGCCCATCCAGCCCCGCCTCCACCGCCGGCCGCGACCAACCTCCAGGTCCAGGCGCAGTCCCAAGCCCAGGCCCAAGCGCAGGCGCAGTCTCAGGGCCAGCCCCAGGTGGGCGCCATGACCGAGCCCCAGGAGCAGCCCGAGGTGGCCCTGGAGGGCATCCCGGCGGACGACGCCGAGCCCGCCCAGCTGCTCGCCGTGCCGCGCCACCGGCCCAGCCCGGTGCCCCTGATGCTGGCCCAGCTGGCGATCGTGACGGCGGCCGGGGTGGCGCTGATGTTGTGTCAGTCTGTGGCATTGGCTGGACAGCGCCGCCCGGTCGACTAAAATGCCGGAACTGGAGGGCAGCGGGTGATCCAGGCTTTGGAAGGTTCGGCACTGCAAGACCGCGTCGGAGCGGCGGCGAGCATCGAGACGGCGGAACACATGTACCGCCTCCATCACGCGCGCATCCACGCCCTCTGCATGTCCTTCCTGCGCAACGCGGCGGACGCCGAGGACGCGGTCCAGGAGAGCTTCGCCCGCCTCTCCCGCCAGCTTCCCCGCCTGGCCGGCGACCCGGCGGCCTACCTGACCGTGATCGCCCGCAACGTCTGCCGCGACGAGCTTCGCCGGCGCCTCCACGACGGGCCCGAGGTCAGCGAGCTGCTGGAGGCGGCCGGCAACAGCACCGAGACCCGGGTCATCGACCGCCACACCCTCCAGGACATCTGGGACCAGCTGTCCTCCCGGGAGCGCCTGCTGCTGACCCACCAGCTCGCCGGCTACCGGATGGAGGAGATCGCCAACCGCACCGGGCTGACGATCAACGCCGCCACCGTCGGGGTCTCCCGGGCCCGCTCCCGGGCTCGGGTGCTGGCCAATCGGATCCAGGGCGCGCTGGCGCTGCCGGCGCTGCCCGGGCGCTGGCGGGTGGACCTGCGCCGCTTCTTCTCCGGCTCCGGGCAGGCCTCCGGGGCCCTGGCCCAGACCGGCCTGGTGATGACCACGGTGCTGGCCGCGATGGTCGCCGTCCCGGCAGCCTCGGCCCTCGGCGGGGTCAGCACCGCCGCCCCGGCCCCGATCGCGGCGGCGCGGCAGCTGGCCGACCAGGGCCCGCTGGGCAGCGCCGCGGTGGCCCTGGCCGACCCCGGCACCGGTTCCGGGGCCCGGGCCGTCAGCGCGCCGGCATCGGGCGGATCGGCACGGCGGCCGGGCGGCGGCCGGGGCCTGGCCGGTCCGGGTCTCCCGGCCGACCTGCTGGGCTCGCTCAACGCGACCGCCGGCTTCCTGCTCCGGGACATCAGCGTGTCGCCGACCTACTCCATCGACCACACCATCGTGGCCACCGGCGATCCCGCCCCCAGCTGCACCGCCTCGGTCGGCTACTGCCCGCCGACCCGCTTCCTCTCCACCGACGGCGGCCGGAGCTGGTCCAAGATCCCCAACACCTACGACCTCGGCGGCGCCGCCCTGCTACCGATGAACTTCGCCGCCAATCCCCAGACCTACTACGCCATGTCGCCCGCCGGCCTGACCCAGACGCGCACCGGCGGCAACACCTTCGTGCTGGTGGCGCCGGGGCAGGCCCAGGCCGTGGCCCTGCCGGGCACCACGCCGGGCCACGGCCGGATCGTCGTCGGCAACAACCCGCTGACCTACTACGAGGAGGACCTCAACCTGGTCCAGCGGGGACCGTCATTGGGCGCCGGGGTGGCCGTCCTGGGCTTCGCCGGCATCGACCCCGACAACGTCCTGGTGGTCGCCGGGGGAACCAACGGCGGGATCTTCCTGGTCAACTGCCAGCTGACCGCGGCGACCTGCGGGACCAGCGCCTACATCACCGACAGCGCGCCCTGGATGAAGATCGTCGTCTCCCCCGACTTCGCCCGCGACCGAACCCTGGTGGCCTACGACTCGAGCCGGATCTGGGTCTCCCGCGACGGCGGGGTGACGGTCACCCCGACCGTGATCGCCCAGGACCTGCCGATCACCTCGGTCGCCCTGGCCCCGGACTTCGCCACCTCCCAGCGGGCCACCCTGATGCAGTTCAGCGCCAGCACCGGCGCCTGGCGGATCAGCCAGTCGGCGGACGGCGGCCGGCGGTTCAGCACCCTGCGCGCCGGCGATTCCAGCAGCCCGGTCGACCTGGCCCTGGCCAGCCTGGTGTCGCTGCCCGACGGCAGCCTGCTCGGCGGCATGGGCGCCTACAGCCCGGACCGCGTCGGCGGCGTGCGCTGCTCCACGGACAGCGGGCGCACCTGGCGCTACGCCTGCTAGAGCGGGCACCCGCCGTCTCTGATCTCGGCGGCGCCGCCTGTAGAATTGGCCCCTGCCTGTCCACCGAGGGCAGGCCGACAGCGTCGGGGCGTAGCGCAGCTCGGTAGCGCGCGTCGTTCGGGACGACGAGGTCCCGGGTTCAAATCCCGGCGCCCCGACCAATTACCCCATCTCAGCCGGCGCCGTCTCCATGTCCTGGGGCGGCGGTTCCTGGCCCATGGTGATGCCCGCGACGAGCGCCTGGACCCGGCGCTGGACCGGGCG
>DASZGP010000071.1:0-3342 GCA_035938695.1 Candidatus Dormiibacterota bacterium
GCCCAGAAAACCGCCCCTGAGCAGTTTGACGGGAGTGCAGCCGATCCCCTGACCGAGCTCCACGCCCTCGGCCAGCGTTGGGCCGGCCAGATCCCCGCGGGGGCGCCCGAGTGGCGCGTCGACCCCGACGTCGAGATGTACGAGGACGTCGAGGACACCGGTGGAGGTGGCCTTGGACCGATCCGTTTTGCCCGCAGCAGCCAGGGGCCCCTGGCGCGCCTGGAGGGGGGCCTGCGGGTGCGCCGGGCCGGCCGCGACCGGCGCGGCTTCAGCAGCCTGAGGACGGTGCTGCTGGGCGAGCCCATCGCCAGCGCCCGCGCCATCCACGAGCGCCTCTCCAAGGTCAAGGCGATGGCGGTCCTGTCCTCCGACCCCCTCTCCTCGGTGGCCTACGCCACCGAGCAGACCATGGCGGTGCTGCTGATGGCCGGCGCCGGCCTCCTCGGCCTGACGGTGCCGATCGGGATGGGGATCGTCCTCCTGCTGGTCGCCGTCGGCCTCTCCTACCGCCAGACCATCCGCGCCTACCCCAAGGGCGGGGGCTCCTACATCGTGGCCAAGGACAACCTCGGCCCCATCCCCGGCCTGGTGGCGGCGGCCTCGCTGATGACCGACTACATCCTGACCGTCGCGGTCTCGGTCTCGGCGGGGGTCGGGGCGATCGTCTCGGCGGCGCCCCAGCTGGCGCCCTACATCGTGCCCCTGGGGGTGGCGATCATCACCCTGATCGTGCTGGCCAACCTGCGCGGCATCCGGGAGGCGGGGACCATCTTCACCCTGCCGACCTACGCCTTCATCGCCGGCACCATGCTGCTGCTGCTGTTCGGCTTCTGGCACCTGGTCTTCGAGGGCGCCCGCGCCGCCAACCCCTACTTCGGCGAGACCAACTACCGCGGCCCCCTGCCCCTGGTCTCGATCGCCGGGCTGGGCGGGGTCTGGCTGCTGCTCAAGGCCTTCGCCTCCGGCTGCACCGCGCTGACCGGGGTGGAGGCCATCTCCGACGGCGTGCCGGCCTTCAAGCCGCCGGAGTGGCGCAACGCCCGCACCACCCTGATGGTGATGATCGGCATCCTGGCGGTCAGCTTCTCGGGGATCACCTTCCTGGCCCACCAGTTCGGGCTCCGGCCCGACTACATCCCCGGCTCGGGCGGGCTGCCGGCGCCGATGGAGGACCCCCACAGCTACCGCGGCCCCTACCAGACGGTGCTCTCCAAGCTGGCCCACGTGACCTTCGGCAACGGCCCCCTCTACTTCTACATGCAGGGCGCCACCGCGGTGATCCTGGCGCTGGCCGCCAACACCTCCTTCAGCGACTTCCCCCGCCTGCTCTACTTCCTGGCCCGCGACAAGTACGCGCCCTCGCAGTTCGGCAATCTCGGCGACCGCCTCTCCTTCTCCAACGGGATCATCACCCTGGGGGTGCTGGCGGGCATCCTCTACGTCGGCTTCCGGGGCAGCACCGACGCCCTCATCCCGCTCTACACCATCGGGGTGTTCAACTCCTTCACGCTCTCCCAGCTGGGCATGGTGGTGCGCTGGCGGCGGCTGGCCCGGGAGGGCAGCGACGAGGAGAGGCGGGGCTGGCGCGGGTACCTGGCGATGAACCTCTTCGGGGCGATCCTGACCTTCGTCGTGCTGGTGGTGGCGGCGGCCACCAAGTTCCTCAACGGCGCCTGGGTGGTGGTGGCGCTGATCCCCCTGATCGTGCTGATCTTCCTCGGCATCCACCGCCACTACGCCAACGCCCGGGCCCGGGGGCAGGCCCAGATCCCGATCACCCCCGGCGACGTCAAGCCGCTGGCGGTGATCCCCATCGGCGACCTCACCGACGTCCAGCTGCAGAGCCTGGCCCTGGCCCGGCGCCTGGCCGACCGGGTGGTGGCGGTGTTCATCAGCGACGACCCGGCCAAGATCGAGGAGATGCGCCGGAAGTGGGCGGCGTGGGGCAACCACGTACCCCTGGAGGTCATCGAGTCGCCCTACCGCTCGATCATCCGGCCCTTCCTGGCCTACCTCGACGCGGTCCAGGCCCAGAACGAGAACGCCACCCTGATGGTGATCCTGCCGGAGATGGTCTACAGCCGCTGGTGGCACCAGTTCCTGCACAACCAGACCGCGCTCCGGCTCAAGGCCGCCCTGCTCTTCCGGCCCGGCACCGTGGTGGTCAACGTCCCCTATCACCTGCGCGACAAGGAGGCGGCTTGACCGGGCGGGCCTAAGATCGAGTTGAGCAAGTTCATGAGCCAGGCCGAGAGCACCGCCGTCGCCACCCCCACCGGCACCCGCCGGGGGCGGATGACCGTGTTCGTCGCCGCCGCGCCGGGGGCGGGCAAGACCTTCGCCATGCTGGAGGAGGGCCGCCGGCTCAGGGCCGAGGGGCGTGACGTGGTGGTCGGGATCGTCGAGACCTACAACCGCCCCAAGACCATCGCCGAGGTCGGCGACCTCGAGGTGGTGCCCCGGCGGGTCATCCACTACAAGGGGCTGGAGCTGGAGGAGATGGACCTCGACGCCATCCTCGCCCGCCACCCCGAGTGGGTGCTGATCGACGAGATCTACCACACCAACGCCCCCGGCACCCGCAACGAACGGCGCTACGAGGACATCGCCGAGATCCGCGAGGCCGGCGTCAACGTCATGACCACCATGAACATCCAGCACCTGGAGAGCCTCAAGGACGTCGCCGAGCAGATCTCCGGCATGACCATCCGCGAGACCATCCCCGACCGGCTGCTGGAGGACGCCGACGAGATCCAGCTGGTGGACATCTCGCCGGAGGCGCTGCGCAAGCGGATGCAGCACGGCAACATTTACCCGCTGCAAAACGTCGAGCGCGCCCTGCACGGATACTTCCGCCCCGGCAACCTGGCGGCGCTGCGCGAGCTGGCCCTCAACTGGCTGGCCAACACCGAGTCGGAGCGGCTCGGCGCCGACGAGGAGCTGCCCCGGGAGAACGTCCTGGCCGCGGTCCGCGAGCCGCTCGCCAGCCAGGCGCTGGTCCGGCGCGGCGTCCGCATGAGCCGGCGCTACGGCGGCGACTGCACCATCGTGACGGTGCTCAAGCCGGGCGAGGCCCTGAGCGAGGAGCTGGAGCAGACCCAGAAGCTCGCGCGCGCGCTCGTGGAGGAGGTGCGCACCCATCACGCCACCCAGCTCGTGGTCGGCGCCCCCGGTGGCGGCTTCCTCGAGCGCTATCGCGCCACCCTGGTGGACGACCTCCTCGACGAGCTCAGGGACGTGGACCTGCACGTGATCGCGCGCTATGAGCCAACCGCTCCTGTAGAGGGCGCGATCAACGCGGCGGTCGTCGAGGCCGAGGCGGAGCCGGCGGCGGAGCCGGTC
>DASZGP010000072.1:0-2956 GCA_035938695.1 Candidatus Dormiibacterota bacterium
CCCAGCTGGTCCTCATGCTCATGGCCTTCGTGGTCCTCGCCACCCGCGGCCAGCGCCTGGTCGCCGGCGCCATCCGCGATGCCGGGCTCGGCGTCGCCGCCGCCCGCAAGGTGCGGCCCTTCAGCCGCGGCCGGGAGCGCCGTACCGCGGTCATCGCCACCCTGGTGGTGGTGCTGGCCGCGATCTTCCCGCTGCTGCCCTTCGTACCCTACTCGTTGGTCGGCGACGGCATCCTGGCCGGTTACTACCTGCTGGTCGCGCTCTCGGTGGTCCTGCTCACCGGCTGGGTGGGGCAGATCTCCCTGGCCCAGGCGGAGCTGGTCGGGGTGGGGGCGCTGGCCACCGCCCTGGCCACCAACCGCCTCCACCTGGTCTTCCCGCTCAGCCTGGTCGTGGGGGCCCTGGCCGCCGGCCTGGTGGCCACCGCGCTCGGCGCCGTGGCGCTCAGGGTCCGCGGCCTGTACCTGGCCATCGCCACCCTGGTCTTCGCCTGGATGGCCGACGCCTTTCTTTTCCACCAGGAGGTGCTGGGCATCGTGGGCGGCTCGGCCTCCGCCAACATCCCCAACCTCGGCGATCCCCACGCGCTCCCCTACTTCGACTTCAACAACCCGGTCTTCGTCTACCTCATCGTCCTCGCCGCCGCCATCTGGGTGGTGTATTCGGTGGCCAACCTGGCCGACTCCAAGACCGGCCGCGCCTTCTTCGCGCTGCGCGGCTCGGAGGTCGCCGCCGCCTCGCTGGGCATCGACGTCATGCGCTACAAGCTGCTGGCCTTCGCCACCTCGGGGGTCATCGCCGGCATCGCGGGCTCGGTGCTGCTGGTCTACCAGCGCAGCGTGGAGCCCTCTCAGTTCGACATCCTGACCTCGCTCTTCTTCCTCGGCATCGCGGTCGTCGGCGGCATCGAGAGCCTCGGCGGGGCGATGCTCGCCGCCCTCTTCTTCGCCGCCCTCAACGAGCTCTTCTTCCGCGTCCAGGCCCTGGCCGGCCTGCTCGACGTGGTCTCCGCCGGCCTCCTGCTGGCCGTCCTGCTGCTCTACCCCGGCGGCCTGGCCGCCCTCGCCAGCCGTCTCGGCGACCTCGCCGAGAGCCTCTCGGCGGCCATCACCAGGGCCGCCAGGAGGGTCGCCGGCCCCCTCCTCCGCGCGCTCGAGGAAAGCCGGCGGCGGGCCGAGGCCCGGACCGAGCAGGCGGTGGAGGCCGCCCAAGCCGCCCCCGAGGAGATCGCCGGCCAGCCCCCCACCGGGCTGCGCCGGATCTTCGCCCGGAGCCGTCGCGGCCACCACGCCGACACCCTCAGCCGCCTCCGCCCCGAGCCCGCGCCCCCCGCCCGCGGGCTGACCCACGACAGCCCCACGGGTGCCGCCGAGCCCACCTCGCCCGCCACCACCGGCGACCAGCCGGGCCAGGCCACGCCCCCCGCCGTGCTCGCGTCCGCCGCGCCCAACGGCACCTCGACCAACGGCCGGACCAGGTTGGAGATCAAGGTCACCCGCCCCCCCGAGCTGCCGCTGCGCGCCGACCAGCCCGCGGTCCTGGCCGCCAGCAACGTCACCGTCCAGTTCGGCGGCCTGACCGCCGTCAACGACGCCTCCCTCGAGGTCCGCCGGGGCGAGATCGTCGGCCTCATCGGCCCCAACGGCGCCGGCAAGACCACCTTCTTCAACGCCATCTCCGGTCTCAACTCGCCCACCTCCGGCAGCGTCGAGATCCTCGGCGCCGACGCCACCAGGCTCGACGTCCACAAGCGCGCCGCGCTTGGCGTCGGCCGCACCTTCCAGCAGATCCAGCTCTTCCCCCAGCTCACGGTCTTCGAGAACCTGCTCGTCGCCACCCACCTGCGCAACTCCTCGGGCTTCTTCGGCCACGCCTTCGCCCTGCCCAAGGCGATCGTCGCCGAGGTCGGCATGCGGGCCCGCGTCGACCGCATCATCGACTTCCTGGACCTCGGCGACCTGGCCCTGCGCAGCACCGGCGACCTGCCCTTCGGCAACCTGCGGATCATCGAGCTGGCCCGCGCCCTGGTCACCGGCTCCGAGCTCCTCCTCCTCGACGAGCCCGCCTCCGGCCTCGACAACACCGAGTCCGCCCGCTTCGCCGACCTCCTCCTCTACACCCGCGAGAAGCTCGGCCTCTCCATGCTCCTGATCGAGCACGACATCGCCACCGTCACCGGCGTCTCCGACTACATGTACGTCCTGGAGCAGGGCCGCATCATCGCCGAGGGCAACCCCAGCGCCGTCCAGCGCAACCAGGCGGTCATCGAGGCCTACCTGGGCCAGCCCGCCGCCGCCCTGGGCCAGGAGGCCCTGGTCTGGGCCGGGGTCGAGGAGCCGGCGTGAGCCACCTCCTCGAAGTCGCCGAGATCGACGTCTTCTACGGCCCCGTCCAGGCCCTGCGCGGGGTCTCGCTCCACGTCGACGCCGCCGAGATGGTCTGCCTGCTGGGCGCCAACGGCGCCGGCAAGACCACCACCCTGCGCACCGTCAGCCAGCTCCTCCAGGCCCGCCGCGGCGGGATCTCCTTCGACGGCCGCGACATCAACGGCCTCTCCGCCCAGGAGGTCGTTCGCCTCGGCATCACCCACCTGCCGGAGGGCCGCGACCTCTTCCCCACCCTCGCGGTCGCCGAGAACCTGCGCATGGGCTACTGGATCAAGCGCCGCCAGAAGTCCGGCCTGCGCCCCGCCATGGACCACGTCATGGACCTCTTCCCCCGCCTCCGCGAGCGCGCCGGCCAGGCCGCCGGCACCCTCTCCGGCGGCGAGCAGCAGATGCTCGGCGTGGCCCGCGCCCTGATGTCCTCGCCCCGCCTGCTCATCGTCGACGAGCTCTCCCTCGGCCTCGCCCCCATGGTCGTCACCCAGCTCTTCGACGTCCTCAAGGCCGTCAACGCCCAGGGCACCGCCGTCCTCCTCGTCGAACAGTTCGTCCACATGGCCCTCGAAAACACC
>DASZGP010000073.1:0-2864 GCA_035938695.1 Candidatus Dormiibacterota bacterium
ATGGCGGCGGCCCTTATTGGGCCGCTGGGCGAAGCCCGCAACGGGCCGCCGGGCGAAGCCTGCCGCGGCGTCAAAAGCGCATGTCCTTGCGGTGGATCAGCACCGACTGCACGATCCCCACCGCCGCCATGTTGGTCAGCATCGAGCTGCCCCCGTAGGAGACGAAGGGCAGCGGGATGCCCACCACCGGCATGACCCCCAGATTCATCCCCACGTTCACCACCACCTGGAAGAAGATCATCGTCGCCACCCCGAACGCCAGCAGGGCGCCGAAGCCGTCGCGGGCGAAGTGCACCGCGCGCATCAGACGGTAGAGCACGGCCATGAAGATCAGCAGCAGGACGAAGGCCCCGAGGAAGCCCCACTCCTCGCTGAAGATGGCGAAGATGAAGTCGGTGACCCGGCTGGGCAGGAAGCCGAGCTGCCCCTGGGTGCCGGTCAGAAAGCCCTTGCCGAAGAAGCCCCCGGAGCCCACCGCGATCTGCGCCTGGAGGATGTTGTAGCCCGCCCCCTGGGGGTCGGAGCCGGGGTCCAGGAAGGTGATCAGGCGCTTCTGCTGGTAGCCGTGGAGGTAGCCCACGGCGGTCGGCAGGGCGGCCAGCCCGATCAGCAGCGAGCCGACCAGGTAGCGCTTGCCGACCCCGGCCATGAAGGCCATGCCGTAGAAGACGGCGATGAAGACCAGCGCCGTGCCGAGGTCCGGCTGGACCAGGATCAGGGCCACCGGGGGGGCCAGCAGGGCCAGGCCCAGGAAGAAGGTCACCGGCCCGTCGAGGTGCTGGCGGCGGAGCCAGAAGAAGCGGGCCAGGATGACGATGATCATCAGCTTGGCGATCTCCGAGACCTGGAGCTCGAAGAACCCCAGGTAGATCCAACGCTGGGCCCCCAGCACCGCGTGGCCGGCCTTGAGCACCATCAGCAGGAGCAGGACCATGACCACGTAGGTCAGGAACCAGAGGCGGCCCAGCGAACGGTAGTCGGTGAGCGAGAAGTAGAGCAGCACCAGCAGCCCCATCCCGATGTAGAGCACCTGGTGCAGGAACTGGGCGTGGAGCCCCCCCTGGGCACTGAAGACGGCGGTCGCCCCCAGCACCAGGACCATGGTCAGGAAGACCTGGAGGACGAAGTCGTATTCACGCCAGGTCTGCGGTCCCCGCGATTCGTTGATCACGGGGTGGGCGTCGGCCCCATCTGGCGGATGGCGTCGCGGTGGGCGAAGTAGTAGTTGAGGATCTTCGACGCCACCGGCATCGAGGCGCTGCTGCCCTCGCCGCCGCCCTCGATGAAGACCACCGCCGCGACCTCGGGGTCGACCATCGGAGCGTAGGCGGTGAACCAGGCGTGGATCGGCAGGTTGCCCTTGTCGTCGGGGGTGCCGTACTGGGCCGAGCCGGTCTTGCCGCTGGCGGTGGGCAGGTTCTTGAGCATGTAGGCGGTTCCGCCGGGCCCGTTGACCGCCGAGCGCAGCCCCTCACGGACGATCGCCAGGGTCTCCGGGGAGACCGCCACCTTGTGGTCGACGACGGTCTGCAGCGGCTTGACCAGGGCGCCGCCGACCGAGGTCACCGGGCCGGTCAGGGTGGGCCGGACGAAGCTGCCGCCGTTGGCCACGGTGGCGGTCCACATCAGGTCCTGGAGGGGGGTTGCCAGGAGGTAGCTCTGGCCGATGCCGTAGGTGATGGTGTTGCCCTCGTACCAGTAGGAGTCCTTCCAGGCGGGGTCCTGGGTGGCGTCCAGGGCGCTGGCGAAGTAGGCCTTCTTCCAGTCCCGGTCGGGGGCGATCCCGGGCTGCTCGCCGGGCAGGTCGATGCCCGTCTTGTGGCCCACGCCGAAGTCCTGGGCGTACTTGTTGAGGACCTTGTCGCCGAGGTTGTCGGCGACGGTGTAGAAGAACACGTCGCAGGAGTGGGTGATGGCCTGGATCACGTTCTGGTTGCCGTGCCCGGCGTGGTTCCAGCACTGGAAGGTGCTGCCGCCGCGGGTCAGGAAGCCGGGGCAGAAGATCTGGGTGTTCTGGTTGATCAGGTTGGTCTGGAGCGCGGCCGAGGCGGTCACCGGCTTGAACGTCGAGCCGGGCGGGTACTGCCCCGAGATGGCGTGGTTCATCAGCGGCAGGCGGGGGTCGTTGGCCAGCGCCTGGTACTGCGGCAGGGTGATCCCGTCGGCGAAGAGGTTGGCGTCGTAGTCGGGCAGGCTGACCATCGAGAGGACCTCCCCGGTCTGGGGGTTCATCACGATCGCCGCGCCGGCCAGGGCGCGCTTGCCGCCGAAGGCCTTGTGCTGGATGTCCATCTCGGCCTGGAGGTCGGTGGCCACCTCGCGCTGGAGGTTGAGGTCGATGGTCAGGTAGACGTTGTTGCCGGGCACCGGGTCGCTGCTGGAGACGGTGCGGACCAGGTGGCCCTGGGCGTCGGTCTCGACCACCGAGACCCCGGGCTGGCCGCGCAGGTACTTCTCGTCGGTGGCCTCCAGCCCGGCCTTGCCGAGCATGTCGTTGAGCAGGTAGCCCTGGTCCTTGAGGGCGGCGTAGTCCTCGGGGTAGAGGCGGCCGACGAAGCCCAGCAGGTGGGCCAGGCCGGAGCCGGTCTGGTAGTGGCGTCCGGGGGAGTCCTGGAGGACCACCCCGGGCATGCTCGGCACGTCCTCGGTGAGCACCTGGTAGGTGGCGTCGTCGAGGTGGTCCTTGATCAGGATGGGGTCGAAGACGTCGACCGCCCGGGCCAGGACCTGGCGCTCGACCTCGGCCGGCGCGACGCCGGTGATCTTCTGCAGCCGGGCCAGCTCGTCGGCCCGGGCCTGGCCCCGGGGCAGGTCGACCGGCACCACCGCGACCGCCCGCGAGGCGGTGTTGCTGACCAGCTGGA
>DASZGP010000074.1:0-7159 GCA_035938695.1 Candidatus Dormiibacterota bacterium
CGCCCGGGTCCTCGCTCTCGCTCCAGCACCAGGCCAACATCGTCGGCACCAGCTACTTCAAGATGGGCGGCACCTCGATGGCCGCCCCCCAGGTCGCCGGCCTGGCCGCGCTGATCCTGCAGAGCCGCCCGAACCTGAGCAACGGCCAGGTCAAGCGCCTCCTCCGCCGCACCGCGGCGCCCTTCTCGACCACCGCCTACACCAGCTGGCTGGGCACCACCGGCGGCTTCGCCGACGCCAGCGCCGTGGGCCAGACCGAGACCGCCGACGACAACGCCGGCACCAGCTACAGCCAGTCCTACGACCCCACCAACGACCTCTTCCTGGCCAACGGCAGCTGGTTCAGCGGCGCCAACTTCCTGAACGCCAACTGGGCTCAGACCGCCTGGGACCAGACCGCCTGGGTCCAGACCTCGTGGAGCAGCAGCTCCTCCGGTGGCGGCCTGATCGGCGGCCTCCTGGGCGTGGTCGGCGCGGTCACCGCCCCCCTCCTGAACAGCGTCGTCTGGACCCAGACCAGCTGGAGCCAGACCTCCTGGACCCAGACCAGCTGGACCCAGACGGGGTGGACCCAGACCAGCTGGTCGCAGACCAGCTGGAGCCAGACGAGCTGGTCGCAGACCAGCTGGTCGACCGCCCAGGCGTGGGATAGTAGCCACTGGCTATGACCCCTCGGCTGAGATGACCCCGCCCTTCGCGATCGGCGAGGGCCCCAAGGATGAGATAACCGCGACCGGCCAGGGCGGCAGCGCCCCGGCCGGTCCGTCGTACCCCGCGGTCCTCGAGAACGTGGTGCGGGCCTACATCCTGGCGGTCTTCGCCGCCGGGATCGGGATGCTGGTCCTGGCCGCCGTCACCGCCCACAACGTGTCCCCGGTGGCGCTGCTGGTGTTCTGCGCCGCGGCCGCCCTGGGCGAGCTGATGCGGATGCGGGTGACCTACGAGTCGGTCAGCATCTCCCTGACCCTGATCGTCAACCTGGCCGCGGTGATCGCCCTGGGACCGCTGGGTGCCGCCGCCTCGGGGGCCACCGCCGCGACCGCCGCTGGGATCTGGCTGCGGCCCCGGCCCGAGCTCCGCAAGACCCTCTTCAACATCGGCCTCTTCTCGCTCTGCACCGGCGCCGCCGGCTTCGCCTACCAGCTCGCGGGCGGGCGCATCGGGGTCGGCAACCACGGCGCCGACCTCCGCGACGGGCTGGCCTGCGCGGCAGCCCTTTTGGCCAACTTCGCGGTCAACTGGCCCCTGGTCATCGGCATCGTCCACCTCACCAGCGGCAAGCCGGTCAAGCAGATCTGGAACGACTCCCTGCGCTGGACGATCATCCAGATCGGGGTGGCGGCGGCCATCGGCTTCACCCTCGGCGCCGCCTACCTGCTCTTCGGCTGGCCCGGCGCGGCGGTCTACCTGCTGCCCGTGGTGGCCCTCCGGGAGAGCATCCGGCAGTACACCAGCAAGGTCAGCGCCCAGCTCGCCGAGGTCACCGCGGCCCACGCCGAGGCGGACACCGCCAACCGGCGCCTGGCCGCCCTCAACCGGGAGCTGGACGAGACCAACGCTGGCCTGCTCAAGACCCTGGCCTCGGTGATCGACGCCCGCGACATCTACCTCTACGGCCACTCGGTCCAGGCCGCCCGCTACGCCAAGGAGGTGGCCGAGCGCCTGGAGCTGCCGGCGGAGGAGATCAAGAACGCCGAGTACGGGGCCCTGCTCCACGACATCGGCAAGATCGGGGTCTCCGAGGCCATCCTCAACAAGCCGGCGCGGCTCACCGAGGACGAGTACCGCGAGGTCCAGACCCACTGCGAGATCGGCTACGCCCTGCTCAGCAACCTGCCCCACTTCGCCTCCATCGCCGACGTCGTCCGCAGCCACCACGAGGAGTGGGACGGCACCGGCTACCCCCGCGGCCTGGCCGGCGAGGACATCCCCATCGCGGCCCGCATCGTCAGCGTGGTGGAGGCCACCGAGGCCATGGTCAGCGACCGCCCCTACCGCAAGGGCATGAGCCCCGACGAGGTCCTGGAGGAGCTCCGCCGGGGCGCCGGGACGCAGTGGGACCCGCGGGTGATCGAGGTCTTCTCGGCCATCCTCAGCCAGGATCGCAAGCACCTGGCGATGCGCAACTCGGCGCTGGAGGTGGCCCTCTCGCGGACCCCCATCGCCGCCCTGATCGGCGCCGGCAAGACCCCCGGGATGCGCAGCCTGCAGGACATGACCGCCACCTTCGACGGCGCCGAGCAGCCCATCTTCATCCTCGACGACCAGCTCCGGGTGGTCTCCATCAACCCCAACGCCGAGCGCATCACCGGCTACCGGGGCAACCAGCTGGAAGGCACCCTGTGGGCCGACATGTGCATGGCCGAGGAGCTGCGGATGCGCCTCAGCCCGGAGTTCTTCAGCGTCCCCCGGGTGGTCATGCTGCGCCGCGCCGACGAGGGCGGGGTCAACCTGGAGATCAGCGCCACCCCGCTCAAGACCAACAGCGCCGCCTACTGGCTGCTGATCGCCCACCGGGTGGGCGACGGCGCCAGCCCGCGGCTGCGGCCCCAGGAGGCCGTCGCGGTCGACCAGCGCACCGGCCTGGCGCCCCGCGAGAGCTTCACCGAGCGCCTCCTGGAGGCGATGCGCGGCGGCGTCCAGCCCCTGACCGTGGCGGTGGTCGAGATCGACGGCCTGGCGGCGATCGTGGAGACCTTCGGGGCCCAGGCCCGCGACGAAGCCCTCGGCACCCTGGGCCGGACGCTGCGGACCCAGCTCCGCCAGGTCGACCTCGGCGCCCACTGGGACGACGACCGCTGCGCCGTCCTGATGCCCGGCTCAACCCCCCAGGACGCCGTGCGGGTCATGGCCCGCATCGAGGCCAACCTGCCCGCCGCCTACGCCGCCCAGGACTTCCCGGTCGACACCCACCACGGCATCGCCGCCTGGGACGGCCGCGAGCGGTTGGAGGACCTGATGGCCCGGGCCCTGCAGGCGCTCCGCGAGAGCACCAGCCCCAGCCGCAGCGTGGTGCCGCTGCGGGTCAGGGACACCGGCTAGCTCAGGTCGGGGCCGGGCCCTCACCCCTGCGGGCGGCCTCGGCCAGCTTGGCCAGGACGGTCCCGACGTCGGTGTGGTCGCCGGCGAACTGGCTGCGGTAGAAGTAGACCGGCCGGCCGCCGGCGGCCAGGACCAGGGTGCCGCCCTGCTGGAAGGCGTCGCCCTGGGTGGTGGACTGGACGAAGCCGCGGGAGGCGGCGCGGATGCTGGCCAGCGCGGAGCGGGGCCCCAGCGTGCTCGCGACACCGCGGGTGAAGCCGAGCACCCGGTAGGTCTCGCGCCGGCTGTCGACCAGCGCGGCCAGGCCCTTGCCGTGGGTGCGGTCGTAGTCCCGGCCCTGCTCCAGGGAGCCCTGGCCGACGATCACCAGGTTGCCGAGGGCCTCGGCCTGGTCCTTCACACCGCGCAACTGCGCGGTCTGCTCACGGCAGAACAGTCAACCGTAGTGGCGCAGGAAGATCAGGGCGGCGGGGCGCTCCTCCCAGAGGGTGCCGACGCGGACGGCGCGGCCTTCCAGGTTGGGCAGCTCGACCTCGCCGAGGGCCTCGATGACCGGGGCCGGCGGGTCCTGCGCCGGGGGCCGCTCGCGGCGGGGCGCCATCAGCGCGCCGCCGGCATGGCGGATATCAGACGGCCGCCGGCACGGCGAACCCAGGCCATCAGCGCGCCGCCGCCGCCGGCGCGCCGGCCAGGATGCTGAGGACCTGGTCGTGCAGGAGGCCGTTGCTGGACACCGCCGTGCCGCCCCGGACGGTGCGCTCGCCGCGATGGTCGGTAAACCGCCCGCCGGCCTCCTCGACCACCACGCTGACGGCCGCCAGGTCCCAGACGCTGACCCCGTTGGCCTCCAGCCCGATCTCCCCGGCGCCCTCGGCGACCAGGACGTGGGACCAGAAGTCGCCGAAGCCCCGAGCCCGGGCGCAGGTCCCGGCCAGCGCCAGGAAGGCGGTCAGGTCGCGCGGCGACATGCGGTCGAAGCCGGTGTGGAAGACCTGCGCGTCCTCCAGGCGCGAGATCGCGGAGACGCGGATCGGCCGCGCGTCGTCCCAGCCCGCCGCGTCGCGCCAGCCGGTCGCTCCGCCTCCCGCCGCGACCTGCCGCCCCGCGCTGGTCGCGATTCCCGCCGCCCAGGCCCCCTCGCCGCGCGCCGCCCACCAGCGCCGCCCCAGCGCCGGCGCCGAGACCACGCCGCAGCGGACGTCGCCGTCCTCCTCGAGGGCGATCAGGGTAGCCCAGACCGGGATGCCGCGGACGTAGTTCCTGGTGCCGTCGATGGGGTCGACGATCCAGCGGGGCGCGGCGCCGGCGGGGGCGGCGCCGGCCGGGCCGCTCGGGCCGCGCCGGGGATCACCCTCGCCGTACTCCTCGCCCAGCACCGCGTGGGCCGGGCGGGCGGCCGCGATCCGCTCGCGGATGGCGGTCTCGGCGGCGCGGTCGGCCTCCGACACCGGGGTCAGGTCGGCCTTGCTCTCCACCAGCAGGTCGGCGGCGCGGAAGCGGGGCATGGTGACGGCGTCCGCGAGGTCGGCGAGCTCCAGGGCCAGGGCCAACTCTGAGTCCATCTAGCGGCGAATTCTAGGCCCGCACGGGCACGCGCCCCCGGGGGCGGCGTCGGCCCGGGCGCCGGGGCTGGTGGCGCTACGCCTGGCCGACCGGTGCGGTTCGGGCGCGGCGGATCTGGTCGGCGTGGTCGTGGCAGTGGCGGGAGTAGATGCGGAGCCAGCCTTCCACGTGGTACTCGCCGGACTCGGTGTGGGTGCCCTTGCGCTGCCAGTCGGCGGGGGTCATCAGGTCGAGGATCTCGGCGGTGGTCTCGCGGGCGGCGCGGATCGCGGAAAGCGCGCTGCCGATCGGCCGGTCGGCGTAGTGCAGGCGCCGGACGAACTCCTCCTGGTCGTAGCCTTGGAGGGTCGGCTGGTCCTCGGCCAGGAGCCGCCGGATGCGGATCGCCGAGGTCATCTCGCTGTCGGCGAGGTGGTGGACGACCTCGCGGATCGTCCACTCGCCCGGGCCCGGCCGGTGGTCGAGCTCGGCCTCGGTGACGCCCTCCAGCGCGGCCTCGACGGCGTCGACGCCCTCGCGGTACTGGGCCACCAGCTGGCCGCGCTCGCCCGGCTCCAGGCTCACGCCGCGCGCTCCACCGAGGTGAGCAGGTCCCAGAGCCCGGAGAAGACGGCCTCCGCCGCCCCGGCCGCCCGGGGGTCGCCGGCCGGGATCATCGCCGCCAGCTCGTCGCGGTGCTCGCGGTCGCGGTCGCGGTGCAGCTCGAAGTACTCACCGCCGGAGGTGGCGTCGATGCCGTAGTGCCGGCGCAGACCGTCGAGCTTGGCCTCCGAGACCTCCGGCGACTGGGCCTCCATGGCCCAGGCCACGGTCACCGCCTGGCCGGCGGCGGCCAGCTCGTCGCAGCGCTCCAGAAGCGCCACGGTGGCCGGGTTGGGATGGTCGAAGGCCCCCGCCCGGGCCGGGTCGACCGCCATGGCGAACTTCTGCCACAGCGCCACGTGGCCGTCCTCCTCGTGGGCGTGCCGTTCCAGCTCCAGCGCGTGCTCCGGGTTGGCGATCGCGGCGTCCCGCAGCCAGCCGGGGAGGCCGGCGACGACGTAGGCGTACTGCCCGGCGTAGTCGTCGAGCTCCTCGCGGGTCAGGGTGCCGGCGCTCCAGCGCTGGTAGAAGCTGTGCTGGAGCAGGTCGAACTTGGATGACGCGTCGGCAAGGCTGGCGGTGGCGGTCAAGCGGTTACCTCCCATTGCCGGCGGGTTGCCGCCGGCTGCGGCGTGGACGCGCGGCTGGTGGCCCGCGCGCTCAGAAGTGGATGCCTCGCATGAGCTGAGCCAATGCTAGACCCTCCACCGAGACTTCCTTCTGGGCATTGGGGTCCTTGCTCTTCCCGGCGGTGTCGGGGAAGAGGTGGTAGGCGCCGGTCATGACCAGGTGGAGGAACCCGGGGGCGGCCACGTCGACCACCTCGCCCAGCTTGCCGAGCCGGGTCGAGAGCTCCTGGGGCCGTTTCAGGATGGCCTCGACGACCATCTCCGCGGCCTCGTCGGCCTCGATGATCGGGAAGGCGTCGTAGAAGGTCGTGGGGGCGATCATCGGGGTCCGCACCAGGGGCATGTGGATGTTGGTGATGACCACCCCGTCGTGGGCCACCTCGGGCGCCAGGCAGCGCGAGAAACCCTCCAGCGCCGCCTTGCTGGCGACGTACGCCGCGAACCGCGGCGGGAACGCCTGGGCCCCGATCGAGGAGACGTTGATGATCTGCCCGCGGCCGCGCTCGCGCATCCCCGGGAGCACCCCGATGATCAGCTTGACCGCGCCGAAGTAGTTGAGCTGCATGGTCCGAGTGAAGTCGTGGAACCGCTCGTACGACTCCTCCACCGAGCGCCGGATCGAGCGCCCCGCGTTGTTGATCAGGATGTCGACGTGGCCGTGGTCGGCCACCACCCGCTTGATCATCGCCTCGCAGGCGTCGACGTCGGAGAGGTCGGTGGGGTAGACGAAGGCCGTGCCGCCCTCGGCGGCGATGCCGTCGCGGATCTCGTTGAGCTTCTCCTCGGTGCGCGAGACCAGCATCAGGTGGGCGCCGCTGCGGGCCAGGGCGTGGGCCACCGCCTTGCCGATGCCGCTGGAGGCGCCGGTGATGACCACCACCTTGCCTTCCAGGGCCCGGCGCAGGTTGCGCTCGGTGGGCAGCTCGGGGTCGAGGTGGCGCTGCCAGTAGTCCCAGACCTTCCAGGCGTAGGTGTGCAGCCGGGGGCAGGCGATGCCGCTGCCGGCCAGCGCCGCCTGGGCCTGCTCGGCGGTGAAGTTGGCCCGGTTGCCCATGTAGTCCAGCGCCGTCTGGGGGATGCGGATGCCCTCCAGGACCTGGGCCTTGAGCTGCTTGACGGCCGGGATGTTGGAGACGATCTGGGTCACCTGGTCGGGGACCATCGAGGTCGCGCGGCGGTCGAAGCGGAGCGTGAACTCCGGCGCGTGGGCGGCGCGGGCGAACTCGTTGAGGGTGTCGCCGAGGCTGAGCGGGTGGGGGTCGACGACGTGGAAGGTCTGGCCGTCGAGATCGGGCTGATGGCCGATGTGGTCGATCGCCCGGGCCACGAAGTCGACCGGCACC
>DASZGP010000075.1:0-3181 GCA_035938695.1 Candidatus Dormiibacterota bacterium
ACCTGGAGACGATCTACTACATCGACGCCGAGGGCGAGGAGGTGCGCGCCTCCCGCCTGGCGGAGTGGCTGGGGGTGGCCCAGCCGACGGTGGCCGCCACCCTCCAGCGGATGGTCCGCGACGGCCTGGTGGCGATCTCCGTGGCCAAGGCGGTGTCGCTGACCCCGCGGGGCCGCGAGGCGGCGGCGTCGGTGGTCCGCCGCCACCGGGTCGCCGAGCGCTGGCTGACCGACGTCCTCGGCCTCGACTGGCTCCAGGCCGACGAGGAGGCCGGGCGGCTGGAGCACGCTCTCTCCGACGACGTCGCCGAGCGCCTCTTCCGCCACATCGGCGAGCCCCGGACCTGCCCCCACGGCAACCCCATCCCCGGCGTCCCCCCCGACGGCAAGGGCGAGCGCCGCCTCCGCGATCTGCCCCCGGGCCAGGTCTCCCGGGTCCGCCGGGTCTCCGAGGTCTCCGAGCACGAGACCCCCGAGCTGCTCCGCTTCCTGACCAGCTCGGGCCTCGGCCTGGGCGCCGAGGTGCGCTGCCAGGAGATCAACAAGGGCGGAGGCACCCAGACCGTCCGGGTGGGCCGGCGCGAGGTCGCGATGGCCCTGGAGGTCGCCGGCAAGATCTGGGTCGAGTAGCCCGGGGGCCGGGGTCAGACAGGGTAAACCCCGTGCTTGCGGTCGGGTCGGACCCGGAAGCGCGTGGAGTACAGCTCGAAGCGGCGGATCAGCTCGGCGCGGAGGTTCTCGGGCTCCACCACATGGTCCACGACCAGGTTGGCGGCCAGCTTGTAGAGGTCGACGTCCTTGGCGTACTCGGCCTCCAGCTCGCGGCGGCGGGTGGTCCGCTCGGGCTCCTCCAGGCCCTCCAGCTTGTTGGCGTAGACCGCGTTGATGGCCGCCTCCGGCCCCATCACCGCGATCTGGGCCGAGGGCAGGGCCAGGGTGCAGTCGGGGTCGTAGGCCGGGCCGCACATGGCGTAGAGGCCCGCGCCGTAGGCCTTGCGCACGATCACCGAGATCTTCGGCACCGAGGCCTCGCTGACCGCGCTGACCATCTTGGCCCCCGACCTGATGATGCCGGCGCGCTCGACCGCCGTGCCGATCATGAAGCCGGGCACGTCGGCCAGGAAGAGGAGGGGGATGTTGAAGGCGTCGCAGAGCCAGACGAAGCGGGCCGCCTTGTCCGAGGAGTCGGGGAAGAGCACCCCGCCCTTCTGCATCGGCTGGTTGGCGACGATCCCCACCGGGTGGCCGTCGAGCCGGGCCAGGCCGGTCAGCAGCTCCTTGGCGTAGAGCTTCTTGACCTCCAGCCAGGAGCCCTCGTCGACGATCGCCTCGATCACCCGGCGCATGTCGTAGCCCCGGTTGGGCTCCGCCGGCAGCACCTCGGGGATGGGCTTGGCGGTGGTCGACACCTCCCGCCGCCCGACCGTCGGCGGCTCCTCGCGGAAGCTCTGGGGGAAGTAGCCGATGTAGGCCTGGAGCAGCTCGATGGCCGCCTCGTCGTCCTGGACCAGGAAGTCGCCGCAGCCGCTCACGGTGCAGTGCATCCGGGCCCCGCCGAGCTCCTCCAGGGAGACCTTCTCGCCCACCACCACCTCCGCCATCCGCGGCGAGCCAAGGTACATCGAGGCGTTGCCCTCGACCATCGCCACCACGTCGCAGAAGGCCGGGATGTAGGCCCCGCCGGCCGCCGAGGGGCCGAACAGCAGGCAGATCTGGGGCACCCGCCCGGAGAGGCCGATCTCGTTGTGGAAGATCCGCCCGGCGTGGCGGCGGCCGGGGAACATGTCGACCTGGTCGGTGATCCGGGCCCCGGCCGAGTCCACCAGGTAGAGAATGGGGATCAACAGCCGGGCCGCGGTCTCCTGCACCCGGACGATCTTCTCGACCGTCCGAGCCCCCCACGAGCCGGCCTTGACCGTCGGGTCGTTGGCCATCACGCAGACCGGGCGCCCCTGGATCCGGCCGACGCCCGTGACCACGCCGTCCGCCGGCAGCCCCTCGGCCAGGACGTTGGCGTACAGGCCGTCCTCGACGAACGATCCCGGGTCGAGGAGCTTCTCCAGCCGCTCCCGCACGGTGAGCTTGTGCTGCTGGCGCAGCTTGGCCATGTAGGAGTCGTTGGGGGTCTCCGCCCGGCGCCGCAGCTCGGCGTGCCTGGCGGCCTGGCGCTCGGCCAGCGTCGGTTCGGCGGGTTCCCGGACGGCCTCCTCGGTCATGTCGCCGTGAGCCTAGCGCGCCGGGGCGAGCCAGGGCTCTCGGCCGGCGCGCTGGAGGCGGCCGGGCAGCTCGCGGCCGAGGTCCTGGGACAGGTCGCGGGCGGCGGCGATCAGGGCGTCCAGGTCGATGCCGGTTTCACCGCCGGCGTCGGCGATCAGCGCCAGGAGGTCCTCGCTGCAGACGTTGCCGGTGGAGTTGGGCGCGAAGGGGCAGCCGCCGATCCCGCCGACCGAGCCCTCGAAGCTCCGTACCCCGCCCTCCAGCGCCACCAGCGCGTTGGCCAGGGCCATGCCCCGGGTGTCGTGGAAGTGCATCGCGACGTCGACCTCGGGGAACCGCCGCAGGGCCTCGCCGGCCACCTCGCGGACACCGCTGGGGGTGGCCACCCCGATGGTGTCGCCGTAGGACAGCTCGGCGACCCCGATCCCCACCAGCCGTTCCGAGAGGGCCATCACCCGGTCGGCGTTGACCGGGCCGTCGTAGGGGCAGCCCCAGGCGACGCTGACCGAGGCGTCGACGCGCACCCCCTCGGGGGCGGCGGCGCGCACCACCTCGGCGATGTCGGCCAGGGTCTCCTCGACCGAGCGGTTGAGGTTGTGGCGGTTGAACCCCTCGGTCACCCCGACGTTGACCAGGACGTTGCGGGCGCCCGCCGCCAGGGCCCGCTCCAGGCCGCGCAGGTTGGGTACCAGCACTCGGACCCGGGCCATCTCGTCGGGGCGCAGCGCGGCCAGGACCTCGGCGGCGTCGGCCATCTGCGGCACCCAGCGGGGGCTGACCATGGCCGTCGCCTCCACGCGCGGCACCCCGGCCGCCAGCGCCGCCCGCGTCAGCTTGACCTTGGTCGCGGTGCCCACCGGGTCGGGCCAGTTCTGGAAGCCGTCGCGGGGGCCGACCTCGACGAAGCCGACGGTCCCGGCCGTGGTCGTCATTGCCACGCCACCGCCACGGCGGTTGAGCTCATC
>DASZGP010000076.1:0-3531 GCA_035938695.1 Candidatus Dormiibacterota bacterium
AGGATCGTCGGCAGCATCAGGCTCCACTCTCCGCCGCGGTGGTCGTGCGGAGAGAACTACCACATCTTGGGTTAATCGTTGATCCTACACACAAGCTGATGGAAGTCAAGCCGTCGCCACCTTTCTCTGCCTGGTCCGCTCCAGGACCTCCTCGGCCAGCCCGCGGTAGGCTACCGCCCCGGGGTGCTTGGGGGCGTACTCGAGGATCGAGCGGTAGCCGGCGGCGGCCTCCGGGAAGCGCACCGAGGAGCGCACCACGGTCTTGAAGATGACCTCGCCGAAGAACTCCCGGACGCTGTCCTCGACCTCCTGGGAGTGCAGCGAGCGGGGCCGGAACATGACCGGCAGGATGCCCGTGATCTCCAGCCCGGGGTTGGTGCTGGCGCGGACCTCGGCGATGGTGTTGAGCAGCAGCTGCATGCCCTTGAGCGCCAGGAAGTCCAGCTGCAGCGGCACCAGCACGCCGTCGGCGGCGGTCAGGGCGTTGACCGTCAGCAGCCCGAGGTTGGGCGGGCAGTCGAGGACGATGTAGTCGTAGAGGTTGCGGACCGGGTCGAGGGCCTCGCGGAGCCGGTATTCCCGGCGCTGCCGCCGGGAGAGGTTGACCTCGGCGGTGGCCAGCTCGATGGTCCCGGGGATCAGGTCGCGGCCGCGCTCGACGGTCAGGATGGCGTCGGCGGCCAGCGCCCCGCCCAGGATGACGTCGTGGGCCGACATCTCCCCGGCCTGCGGCTCGACCCCGCTCATCAGGGTCAGGTGGGCCTGGGAGTCGAGGTCGACCAGCAGGACCTTCTTGTGGCGCTCGTGCAGCGCCACGCCCAGGTTCAGGGCCGTCGTGGACTTGCCCACGCCGCCCTTCTGGTTGGCGACGGCGATCACGTTCGCGATGGCGGATCTCCAGCGGTATTGGGGCTTGTGGCGGAATCCCCCTCCGCACCCCGACCTTGGTCTCGTCCCCCGAAGCGGTAAGCGTCAAGTATAGGGAGGCGGGCGCGGCCCCGCCGGTCGCCCCTGCGGCCGCCTAGACCTCGGCCGCGACCTTGCCGGCGCTCTCCTTGGCGTAGGCCTCGACCAGCGGCTGGGCAATGTGCGCCGGCACCTCCTCGTAGCGGGCGAAGCTCATGGTGTAGGTGCCCCGGCCCTGGGTCATCGAGCGCAGCTCCTTGGGGAACTCGTACATCTCCTTGAGCGGCACTTGGGCCGAGACCTGGGACTTGTGCCCGTCGACCGCGCCCATCCCGCCGACCTTGCCCCGCTTGCCGCTGAGCAGTGACATCACGTCGCCCATGAACTTCTCCGGCACGGTCACGCTGACGTCCATGATCGGCTCCAGGAGCACCGGGCTGGCCTCCCGGACGGCCTCCCGCATGGCCATCGCGCCGGCGATCTGGAAGGCGATGTCCTTGCCGTCCACCGGGTGGGTCGAGCCGTCGACCAGCATCACCCGCACGTCCACGATCGGGCTGCCGGTCAGCACGCCCTCCTCCATCGCCTTGCGCACCCCCTTCTCCACCGAGGGGCGGAAGTTCTGGGGGATGGCGCCGCCGAAGATCTTGTCCTCCCAGATCAGGCCGCTGTCGCGCGGCGCCGGCTGGATCTCGATCACCGCGTGGCCGTACATCCCGGCGCCGCCGGTCTGCTTCTTGTGCTTCTTGTCGATCCGGGCGGTGCCGGCGACGGTCTCCCGGTAGGGCACCCGGGGCAGGGCCAGGTGGGCCTCGACGCCGTAGCGCCGCTTCAGCTTCTCCAGGGCGATCTCCAGGTGGATGTCGCCCATGCCGTGGAGGATCTGCTCGTGGGTGGTCTCGTCCCGGCTCAGCTCCAGGGTGGGGTCCTCCTCCAGCAGCTTGTGGAGGCCGGCGAAGACCTTCTCCTCGTCGCCCCGGTTCTTGGCCGAGACGGTCATCTGGTAGGTCCGCGCCGGCAGCTCGGGGGTGTGCAGGGTGACCCCGGCCTCCTTGGCCTCCAGGGTGTCGCCGGTGAGGGTGGCGGCCAGCTTGGTGACCACCCCGATGTCGCCGGCGACCAGCTCGGCGGCCGGCTGCAGCGCCTTGCCCAGGGGAGTCCCGAGGTTGGCCAGCCGCTCGGTCGAGCCGCGGGCCGGGTTGAACAGATGGGAGTCGGGCCGGAGCGTCCCGGAGACCACCTTGAGGTAGTTGACCCGGCCCACGAAGGGGTCGACGGTGGTCTTGAAGCAGAGCGCCACCGCCTGGCCGGCGGGGTCGGGCGCCAGGCCCTCGTGCTCGGCGGCCTCGAAGGCCGGCAGCTCGGCGGCGCTGGGCATCAGCTCGATGATGGCGTCGAGGATGTCCTGGGCGCCGGCACCGGTGGTCGCGGCGGCGCACATCACCGGCACCACCGAGCCCCGCCTGATGCCCTCGTGGGTGGCCCGGACGATCTCCTCGTCGGCGATCTCGGCGCCCTCCAGGTAGTGCTCCAGGAGGGCGTCGTCGTTCATGCAGGCGGCCTCGACCAGCTGGGTCCGGTAGGTCTCGACGTCCGCCCTGAGGTCGGCCGGGACCTCGCCCTCGGTGACCCTGCCACCCTCGTAGGTGTAGGCCCGGCGGTGGAGCAGGTCGACCACGCCCCTGAAGCCGGCCTCCTGGCCGATCGGGATGTGCAGGGGCACCGGCTTGGGGTCGAAGCCGGCCTGGAGCTGGCCCAGCACGCCGAAGTAGTCGGCGTGCTCCTTGTCCATCTTGTTGACCACCACGATCCGCGGCTCGCCGCGCTCGCTGAGCAGCTCCCAGGCGGCCTCGGTGCCGACCGCCACCCCGCTGTTGGCGCCGACCACCACCATCGCCGCCTCGACCGCGTGCATGGCGCCGATCGCCTCGCCCACGAAGTCGGCGAAGCCGGGGCAGTCCAGCAGGTTGACCTTGTGCCCCTTCCACTCCAGGCTGCCCATCCCGGTGCTGATCGAGATCTTGTGGCCCTGCTCCTCGGGCTCGAAGTCCAGGGTCGCGCTGCCGGCGTCGGTGGAGCCCATCCGGGGGATGGCGCCGGCCGCGTGGAGCATGGCCTCGGCCAGGGTCGTCTTGCCGTCGTGGCTGTGGCCCAGGATCGCGATGTTGCGGATCTTGTCTGGATTGAACTTGGCCATCTTCACCCCGTTCCAGAGAAGTCGCCCATTGGGTTTGACGCGCGAGGGCCTATGCTAGCGCGTCCGGGTCAGGCGGGCGCCGGCGGCAGGTCGACCAGCAGCGCCTCCACCAGGTTGCCGGCCGGCAGGTCGGCGGCTTCCTCGGGTATGTCGAGCAGCGCGTTGGAGCCGGCCAGCGCCCGTAGCTGGTGCGAGCCCTGGCCGGCGGCCGGGTGGGCCAGCGGCGCCTGGCCGGGCCGCGCGACGACGCTAGCGCGGACGAAGTTGCGGAGGCCGGCGGGGGAGGCGACCGGCGCCGCCAGCTCGGCCCGGACGGTTGGGCGCCGCCAGCCGGGCCGTCCCGAGAGCGCCAGGATCAGGGGCAGGACGAAGACCTCGAAGCCGACCAGCGCCGAGACCGGGTTGCCGGGCAGGCCGATGAAGGGCTT
>DASZGP010000077.1:0-4356 GCA_035938695.1 Candidatus Dormiibacterota bacterium
AGGGCTTCGACACCCTGGTCATCCCCCTCCTGATCCCCCACCTGCAGTCGTTCCTGTGGTGGCTGGGCGACCCCGACCCCGCCGACCCCGCGCTGCGCAGCCTGGTGGCGATCTGCGACCGCCTGATCATCGACAGCGCGATGGGCGGACCGGAGCGGCTCAGCCCCCTGTCCTCGGCGCTGGTGGCGCCCGCCGGGGGGCGCGGCGCGGTCCTCGGCGACATGGCCTGGACCCGGCTCGAGGGCTACCGCGAGGCCCTGGCCCGGATCTTCGACGAGGGCGGGCGGCAGCGCTACCTCGACGGGCTGGCCGAGGTCGAGCTGACCACGCCGCGCCGGGCCCGCGACCCGCTCGGCTCCAGCGAGCTGCTCCTGGCCGGCTGGCTGGCCTCCCGCCTGGGGTACTCCCGGCCGATGCCCGCTCCGGGCGGGGTATCGCTGGAGACCGCCGGCGGGGCCAGGGTGGGATTCCACTTCGCCGCCAGCCGCCGCGCCAGCGACCTGCCGATCGTCGGCGTGCGGATCGCCGGGCGGGCCGGGCGGCGCCAGCTCGAGGTGACCCTGACCGAGGAGCGGGGCGCCTGGACCCTGCGGACCGAGGAGACCGGCGTCGAGCCCCAGCACCGCCGCCTGCCGCTGGCCCCGCTGGACCAGACCGAAGCGCTCAGCCGGGAGCTGGCCCGGATGGGCCGGGACCGGGTCTACGAGGACGCGCTCCAGCTCGCGGCCCGGATCGAGGCCGTGCTGCCGGCCGGCGGAGGCCGGTCGCCGGGATGATGGTGGTGCGCTTCCGCGACGCCGCCGGGGTGGCCCGGGCGGGAGCGGCGGAGGTGGTCGACGCGGCCTTCAAGGCGATCCGCGAGCACGGCGATTTCCGCCTCCTGCTGGCCGGCGGCAGCACCCCCCGGGCGACCTACGAGCTGCTCGCCGGCGAGCTGCGCGCCGAGGTCGACTGGCGCCGGGTCAGCCTGTGGTTCGGCGACGAGCGCTGCGTCCCGCCGGACGACCCCCGGAGCAACTACCGGATGGTCCGCGAGGCGCTGATCGACCCCCTGCGGCTGTCGCCCTCGATGGTCAACCGGATCGCCGGCGAGCTTCCGCCCGAGGCCGCCGCCGCGGAGTACGACGTCGAGCTCAAGCGGCTGCGCCGGGAGCGCGCCCCGATCTTCGACCTGGCGCTGCTGGGGATGGGGCCCGAAGGCCACACCGCCTCACTCTTCCCGGGCTCGCCGACCCTGGCCGAGCACGGCCGCCTGGCGATGGCCGTCGAGGTGCCCGCGCAGCCGCCGCTGCGGGTGACGCTGACCCCGGAGGCGCTGGGCCTGAGCCGGGGCATGGTCTTCCTGGTCACCGGACCGGGGAAGGCGGAGGCGCTGGCCCGGGTCTTCGGCGAGGGCGACGTCCCGGCGGCGCTGGTGGCCTCGCTGGCGCCGTCGCAGTTCTTCGTCGACGACGCAGCCGCGACCGAGCTGCCGACCTAGCGTCGGGCGGGGCTCAGCTCCAGCTCGCGGAAGGGGGCCAGCCAGCGGTCCTGGACCGGGCCGTGCTCGCGGAGCCACTCGTCGGCGTCGGCCAGCATCAGGTCCAGGATGTCGTCGCGGGGGACGCCGGTGGCCTCGACGGCGGGGGCCCGTTCGTTGAGGAAGTTACGACCCGTCACACGGACCATGCGGAGGAGGTGCTGGAGGCGTTCCGGCATCTGGCGCTCGCCGGCCGGGGGCGATTCCTGGACCCAGCGCGTGTACTGCGACAGGAGATCGGTCAGGAGCCCGGAATGGCGATCCCGGAATTCCGCGCGGAGCAAATCGACAGGCTGGGTGCGCTGCGGCAATTCGGTTCCTCTCACTTCCCTGCGGGACTGTTACATGGGATGCGGGAGTCTAGCACGCGTCGAATTCTCAGCCCGGCCCGGGGCGAACTCCGAACAGCCCCGGCAGGACCGACCCCACCAGGAAGCCGAACAGCGCGGCGCAGAGCCCGATGCCGGTCATCTCCAGGCCGCCGCGGAGGATGCCCCGGTGGGCCAGGCGCGACTTGCCCGCGCCCATCGCGAACAGCGCCACCAGGGTGACCGCGACCGACAGCTCGATCGCCGGGCTGAAGCGCAGCCCGGCGGCGGCCGCGACGACGGCGGTGGAGGCGAAGAACCAGGGCACGATCGGCACCACCGCGCCGACCAGGAAGGCGCCGGCCATGACCACCCCCTCCCGCAGGGGCCGGACGGTGTCCAGGGCCAGGCCCATCTCCATCTGGGCCATGGCCCGGAGCATGGCCCGCGGCCGCTTGGCGATCCGCTCCGCGACGACCCGGGCGTCGACCTCCGGCAGGCCGTCCTCCTGGAACAGGTGGACCAGCTCCTCGAACTCCCGCTCCGGGTTGCGGTCGAGCTCCCGCCGCTCGCGGTCGACCTCGGCCTCGTGGACCTCCATCTGGGCCTTGCTGGAGATGAAGGCGCCGGCGCCCATGGCGATCATCCCGGCGATCGCCCCGGCCATGCCGGCGACCAGGACGCTGTAGCGGTCGGCGGTCGCCCCGCCCACCCCGGTGACCAGCCCGAGGGTGGTCAGGAGCCCGTCCTGGGTGCCGAAGATCATCTCCCGGACCCGGCTGCGGCGGGCCACCCGCCGGCGGGTGACGTCGATGTGGGCGGCGGCCTGCTCGGCGGGGCTGGCCACCGTGCCCGCCGCCGGCTCGTCCGCCATCAGGCTAGGCGAGGTCCTCGCGGCCGTGGTCGACGTACTTGCCGTAGAAGCCTTCGAGCGTCGTGGCGTCGAAGGACGGCATGTCCAGCTCGCGGTCCCAGGCCAGCAGCGCGAACTTCGCCGTCATCCCCTGGTAGGGGGTGGCCAAGAACTTGACCTCGTTGAAGTGCGACTCCTTGGGGATGTTGGCGATCTCCGCCTGGATCTGGTCGTGGATCGAGGTGCAGTCGGTGGTGCAGGTGTAGGCCAGCACGATGTAGCCGTGCTCCAGGTTGTGGACCCACCCCCCGGGGGCCTGCTCGGTGGTGTAGTTGGCGGCGGCGATGGGGCCCTTGCCGGCCTCGCTGTAGTGGGGCCCCGAAGACGGCGGCTGGTGCTTGTAGGTCGGCACCTGGGTCGAGGGGATGTGGGTGGCGCCCTCGTCGGCGACGGCGTAGGAGGTGTCTTTGAACCCCGGGGGGTGATAGAAGGGGTTGACGGTCAGGATGTAGAGCACCACGAAGCCGCCGATCACCAGCGCCGCGAAGGCCGCGATGATCAGGTTGCGGTTGCGCGCCTCGATCGCGGCCTGCCGCCGGATCGCCTCGGCGCGCTCGTCCAGCCGCGCCTGCTTGAGCTCCCGTTTCCCCTTCGCCATACGGCGACCAATGTTACAGAAGGGCGGTGTGGACCTCGTTGGACGGGGAACGGAAACTGACGAGTCCGTCAGCGGCCGTCGTATGATGCGGCTTGTTCAGCCCAACCAGTCCGGAGAGGGCGGGCCAGTCCGCGCGCGCCTCGCGCGCCGAGGAGGATGAGTTCTTGGCGACCGCAGTCCAGAACCAGGTGACCACCCACCAGATCTACGTCGACGGGGAGTGGCGTGACGCCGGCTCCGGCGAGACCTTCCCCTCGGTCAACCCCTCCAACGAGGAGGTCATCGCCAACGTCGCCAAGGGTACCCGCGACGACGCCCGCGCCGCCATCGAGGCCGCCCGCCGGGCCTTCGACAGGGGCGACTGGGCCAACAAGTCCTTCGAGGCCCGCAGCAAGATCGTGCTGCAGGCGCTGGAGCACGTCCGCGAGCGCTGCCTGGAGGACGACTGGGCCACCATGGAGGCCGAGGACGCCGGCTGCACCATCCGCATGGCCAACCTCTCCCACGTGCCGGTGGCGCTGGAGCACTTCCGCTCCCTGGCGGCCCAGGCGGCCGAGGTCCGGGAGTACGAGCCGCTGCCCTGGATCGACATGCCGGCGGTGAGCTGGAACTTCGTCAACCGCGAGCCGCTCGGGGTCTGCGGCCAGATCATCCCCTGGAACTTCCCCCTGGTGATGGCCTGCTGGAAGATCGCCCCGGCGCTGGTGATGGGCAACTCGCTGGTCATCAAGCCGGCCTCCAACACTTCGCTGACGGCGCTGGCCCTGGTCAGGGCGCTGGACGAGACCGGCCTCTTCCCCAAGGGCGTGGTCAACATCGTCACCGGGCCCGGCGCCGCGGTGGGCGAGGAGATCGCCTCCCACCCGATGGTCGACAAGGTGGCCTTCACCGGCTCCACCGAGGTCGGCCGGCGGATCATGCAACTGGCCTCCGGCACGGTCAAGAAGGTCACCCTGGAGCTGGGTGGCAAGTCGGCCAACCTGATCCTGCCCGACGCCGACCTGGACATCGCCATCGA
>DASZGP010000078.1:0-5633 GCA_035938695.1 Candidatus Dormiibacterota bacterium
CGTGGTCAACGGCACCATCCACGGCGGCGGCACCCTGACCCTGCTGCCCCGCTTCGACGCCGACAAGGCGCTGGAGATCATGCAGCGCGACCGGGTCTCGATCTTCCTGGGCGTGCCGACCATGTACTTCGCCCTGCTCAACCACCCCGAGCGGAGCACCTACGACACCTCCTCGCTGCGGCTCTGCGTCAGCGGCGGCGCGGCCATCCCGGAGCAGGTCATCAACTCCTGGGAGCAGGCCACCGGGACCAAGATCCTGGAGGGCTACGGGCTCAGCGAGACCAGCCCCACCGCCACCTTCAACCAGCTCGACCTGGGCACCAAGGTCGGCTCCATCGGCAAGCCGATCTGGGGCGTCGAGGTCAAGATCTTCGACGACGCCGGCCAGGAGGTCCCCCAGGGCGAGCGCGGCGAGATCGTGATCAAGGGCCACAACGTCATGAAGGGCTACTGGCGCAAGCCGGAGGCCACCGCCGAGGCCATCAAGGACGGCTGGTTCCACTCCGGGGACATCGGCTTCGTCGACGACGAGGGCTTCATCTTCATCGTCGACCGCAAGAAGGAGATGATCATCCGGGGCGGCTTCAACGTCTACCCGCGGGAGATCGAGGAGGTGCTCTACACCCACCCGGCGGTGGCCGAGGCGGCGGTGATCGGGCTGCCCGACGAGAAGTTCGGCGAGGAGGTCCACGCGGTGGTCGCGCCCAAGCCGGGCATGGAGATCGACGCCGGCGAGCTTACGGCCTGGATCAAGGAGCGCGTCGCGGCCTACAAGTACCCGCGCACCATCCGCGTCGTCAAGGAGCTGCCCAAGGGGCCCACCGGCAAGATCATGAAGCGCGAGATCAAGGCCGACATGCTCCAGGAAGCCGGGGTGACCGCCTGAGCCAGGCGCCGGTGGCGCCGCGGCCCCTCGTCCCCGAGGAGGTCGCGGCGCTGCTGCGGGCCACCGAGTCGTCGATCCGCGCCGAGCTCACGGCCCTCGCCGAGGACGCCGCCAGCTGGCATCCGGCCGCCAGGCCGGCCGAGGCCGGGGGCGGGAACACCGCGCTGGCCGGCGCGAGCCGCGCCGTCGCCGCCCACGAGTGGTGCGTCAAGGAATGCCTGGGCCACCTGATCGCGGCCGAGCTGCACGGCTTCGCCGGCCGCATCCGCTCGATCCTTGCCCGGCCCGGGCTGACCCTGGAGCTCTGGGACCCGGTGGCCATGGCCGAGCAGCGCCAGGACTGCCGCAAGCCGGTCGAGGCGCTGGTCGAGGCCTTCGCCGCAGCGCGCCTGGAAAGCCTGGGGCTGGTCGAGAGCCTGCGCAACGTCGACCTCGACAAGACCGGCGAGCATCCCCGGGTCGGCACCCTGCGGGTCGAGGATCTGCTCCAGGAGTGGGTCTACCACGACCGCATCCACCAGCGGCAGCTGCTGGCCAACACCCAGGACTACGTCTGGCCGGCGCTGGGGACCTCGCGACGCTTCTACGAGTGAGGCGGCACGGCACCGTGACACCGGGGCCACGGCGGTCCGCCGCGACCGCGCCGGGGTGGCCGGCGTGAGCGCGCGCGTCGTCTTCGAGTTCGGGGTGCCGGTCACGATGCGCGACGGGGTCGCCCTGGTGGCCGACGTCTATCGTCCCGACGACGGCGGGCGCCACCCGGTGCTGCTGACCCGCACCCCCTACGACCGCACCTTCCGGATGCCCCACTTCGCCACCCTCGACCCGCTGAAGATGGCCAAGGCCGGCTACGCGGTGGTCATCCAGGACGTCCGCGGCCGCTTCGCCTCGGAGGGTGACTTCGAGCCCTACACCAGCGAGGCCGAGGACGGCTTCGACACCCTGGCCTGGCTGGTCGAGCAGCCCTGGAGCGACGGCACCGCGGGGATGTACGGGGTCTCCTACATGGCCCAGTGCCAGCTCCTGGCGGCGTCCCGGCGGCCGCCGAGCCTGCGGGCCATCATCCCGGTGCAGTCCCCCGACTCCGCGCTCGGCGGCGACCGCTACCGGGGCGGCGCCCTCCAGCTCGGGCTGCTGGCCTCCTGGGGCGGCGGCATCGGCCTGGGCGAGCTGGCCCGGCGGATGCGCGCCAACCCCGAGTACCAGGCCGACTTCCTGCGGATGGTGGAGGACGTCGACCACATGGACGACTGGCTCTGGAGTCTGCCGCTGGTGCCCTTCCCACCCATCGACGAGCGCGGCGGGGGGCTCTCGCCGCTCTTCGCCCGCACCGTGCGCGGCGAGTTCCTGCCGCCCCGGCCGCGCTTCGGCCTGGAGGACCTGGCGGCGCCCGCGCTGATCGTCGCCGGCTGGTACGACGTCTTCCTCCAGCCCGACCTCGACCAGTTCGCCGGCCTGCGGGTCGCGGCCGGCAGCGAGGACGCCCGCCGCCTGAGCCGCCTGGTGGTCGGCCCCTGGAGCCACGGCGCCTTCTTCGCCCCGGTCGGCGAGATCGACTACGGGCTGCGCGCCTCACCGTTCTTCCTCGATCTCCGCGAGGACCTCACCGCCTTCCAGCGCCGCTGGTTCGACGCCCGGCTGCGCGGGCAGGCGACGGGGATCGACGACGAGGCCCCGGTGAAGGTCTTCGTGATGGGGACCAACCGCTGGGCGGAGGAGACGGAGTGGCCACCGGCTCGGGTGCGGACCGAGCGCTGGCACCTGCACGCGGCCGGTCCCGCGGAGGTGGCCACCGGCGCTGCGGGCGACACGAGGGGAGAGCGCGGCGGCGGGGTGGGTGGTGGCGGCGGGTCAGACCAGGACGTTGCCCGTGGCCGGCGCCAGGGCGGCCTGAGCCAGGCGCCGCCGGCCGAATCCTCGCCCTGCGTCTTCCGGCTCGACCCCGACAACCCCGTCCGCACCCTCGGCGGCAACCTGCTGATGTCGCCGCACCACATCAAGGGTCCGCGCGAGCAGGCCCGCACCGAGGCCCATCCCGACGTGCTGCGCTTCACCTCGGCGCCGCTGGAGCACCCGCTGGAGCTGCGCGGCCGGGTCCGCCTGGTCGCCTGGGTTGCCGCCGAGACCGCCGACAGCGACGTCGTCGCCCGGCTCTGCGACGTCCACCCCGACGGCCGCTCCTACAACGTCGTCGACGGCATCCTCCGGCTGCGCTACCGCGACTCGCTGTCCGATCCCGCGCCGATGCCTCGCGGCGAGCCGGTGCGGGTCGAGGTCGACCTCTGGTCCACCGCCCACGTCTTCGCCGCCGGCCACCGGCTCCGGCTCCAGGTCTGCGCCAGCGACTTCCCCCGCTACGACCGCTGCCCCGGCGACGGCCGGACGTCAGCCGAGGCCGACCGCGTCCTGCCCCAGGTCAACCGACTCTTCCACGACCCCGAGCGCCCCAGCCACCTGGAGCTGCCGGTCCTCTAGGCGGCCGGCGTCACCATCGCGGCCGAAACAAAACGAGAGGGCCGGCCCGCTGGGGCCGGCCCCTCAATCCTCCTTGCGAGGTCCCGGCGTGCAGCCGGGTTTTCAGAAGAATTCGTCAATCCGGACCGAGCCTGGCTCGGTCCCGGGTCTCTCGGCTCGGCCGTGACGCAACCACTTCCAAACACTGAGCATTAAGCGCCCTCCGAATTCTGGTGGGTCTGTCTTGCTGATTCCGGTTTAGCACCGGGGCCGGGGGAGGTCAAGTCACAACGGCCGTGACAGCGCCGCCACCGGAATGGCATCGGAGGTCGCCCCGGTAGGCTCTCTGGCAGTGGAACCGCAGGACTACCTCACGCTGGGAGCCCTGGCCGGCATCTGGGGTGCGTCCTTCCTGTTCATCAAGGTGGCGGTGGGGGAGATGGCGCCGCCGGTGCTGGTCTTCGGGCGCACCGCGATGGGTGCGGTGGCGGTCTACGCCGCGCTGCGGCTGGGCGGCATCCCGCTGCGCGGCATCCGCCGCCACTGGCGCGCCGGGCTGGTGGTGGCGGTGGCCAACGCGGCCCTGCCCTACTCGCTGTTCGCCTTCGGCGAGCGCTTCATCGACAGCTCCCTGGCCGGCATCCTCAACGCCACCCTGCCGCTCTGGACCGCCCTGATGGCGCCGCTCTGGATCGAGGCCGAGGCGCTCCGGCCGCGGCAGGTCGCCGGCCTGGCCCTGGGCTTCGCCGGGGCGGTGGTCGCCGCCCGGCCCACCGGGGGCATCCTCAGCGCCAGCCTGGTCGGGGCCGGCGCCTGCCTGGTCGCCACCCTCAGCTACGCGTTCGCGACCCACTACTCGCGGCGGGCCTTCGCCGGGCTGCCCGCGCAGGTGCCGGCGTTCATGCAGTGCGCCGGCGCGGCGGTCATCCTGCTGCCGCTGGCCGTGCTCCTGCACCCGGCCCGGATGCCCTCGCCGGCGGCGCTCGGGGCGGTTGCCGCGCTGGGCCTGGGCGGCACCGGCCTGGCGATGATCATGGCCTACCGCCTGATCGCCCGGATCGGCGCCAGCCGGACCACGGTGGTCACCTACCTGCTCCCGCCGGCGGCGGTCTTCTGGGGCTTCGTGGTGCTCCACGAGCGGCTGACGGTCTATACCGTGCTGGCCCTGGTCCTGATCCTCGGCGGCGTCTACCTGATCACCGGCTCCTCCCGAGGCCGGACCGCCCGGCCGCTGGTCGACGAGGCGCTGGCGGAGGCCTAGATGGAGGCCGTCATCACCATTCCATTCGACCCCTACTTCCGGGTCGGCCCGATCCCGGTCCACTGGTACGGGGTGGGCTACGCGGTGGCCTTCCTGGTCGGGCTCAGGCTCTGCGTGCCCTTCATGGGCCGGCGCGGCATCCCCGAGAAGACGGCCACCGACCTGATCTGGTGGGACATCGTCTTCGGGCTGATCGGGGCCCGGCTCTTCTGGGCGGTGCAGCAGCCGCACCTGGAGGATTTCCTGCGCGCCCCGCTGCGGCTGATCGCCGTCTGGGAGGGCGGCATGGCCTTCTTCGGTGCCGTCGTCGTCTGCCTGGTGGTGACCTTCCTGCTCTGCCGGCGCTGGGGCCTGCCGGCGTGGGTGGTGCTCGACGCCGGCGGCCTCTTCGCCACCCTGCCCCAGGCCATCGGCCGGCTCGGCAACATCGTCAACGGCGACATCCTCGGCCCCCCCAGCAACCTGCCCTGGGCGGTGCGCTACACCAGCCCGCTGACCTTCGCCCCGGTGCGCGGCCAGGCCTACCAGCCGGCCAACGCCTACGAGCTGCTGGCCGCCCTGGCGCTGTTCGCGATGGTCGTCTGGCTGATCCGCCGGGGGGCGCGGCCGGGCACCGCGGGCATCGCCTATGTCGCCGGCTACGCCGTCAGCCAGGTCCTGGTGTTCTTCCTGCGGGCCACCGAGCCGCCGGTGCTGCTGGGGTTGAAGCAGGCCCAGGTGACGGCGCTGGTGGTCCTGCTGGTGGTGGTGCCGGCGCTGGTCTGGGCCCGGCGGCGGTATCCCGACGCCTTCGTGGCGGACCGGCCGGTGGCGGTCGAGGCCGAGCCTCAGACCGGGTAGGCGCGCATCTCGGTGGCCTTGACCGAGGCGAACACCGGGCCACCCTCGCCCAGCCGCAGCGCCGCTACCGACTCCAGCGTGACCTCGGCCACCAGCGGCAGCGCGCCGGTCAGCCGGACCCGGGCCCGGCCGCCCTCGACGTCGATCTCGCCCACCGCGGCGGCGAAGACGTTGCGTGGGGAGCCCTCGGGG
>DASZGP010000079.1:0-15592 GCA_035938695.1 Candidatus Dormiibacterota bacterium
GGTCGGATCATCGTGACCATCCCGGTGTCATCATGGCTGCACCGACTTGGCGGGCAGGTCAGGACGCTTGGTGTCACCCCCGCGATCGCGGCTACCGCGGTGTCTCTGCCGGCTACTTTCCCCGGAGACCCCGCCGACCGGCTGATCTACGCCACCGCCATCGAGCATGGCGGACGGTTGGTCACCAAGGACCGGCGGCTGCGTGACCATCTCCATCCCCGGCCGATCACCGTATGGTAGGACTCCGGAGATAGGCCAAACGAGGACCTACCTGAACGCCGGTCCTCGTTTAGTAGCTGTTGGATCGAATCCCTCCCGCTCCGTCATTTTGCGCGAAACCACAGATTTGTCATAGGCCGAGCCCGCCCTAGACGTGTCTGGCTGCTCGCTCGATAGCAACTGGCGGTTCGTCTAAGCGAACGTCCTCCAGCGGTCTATCGGAACAGGCAGGTCAACCCCGTCCACCCTGCCTCCGGCCAAGCTCGTCTGTTGTTCCCGGTCGGGCGTGCTCGGCGTCGCCTGCCCGATGGTCCAAGTCTTTGTGCGTTTCCCGACGTTGACGGTGCAACGGATAACGCGCCGGTAAAGGCGCCTGCGGACGGTCATCAGCAGCACCCCGGCGAACTCGCGGCCAAGACATGCGCGAAGGCGGGCCTCCCAGCCGTCGGCGATCTCAATGTGATCGCAGGTCAAGCCCAGGTCGATCTGATCGTGACTTGACAAATCCGTGACGGAAGCCCAGACGATTCGGATCTCCTGTTCATCGACCCATACTCCGAGCGCCACCCCTCCGAGCGATCGATGGGGGATGAGGACGATCTTGACTCCGGTACCCTCCCCGGTCTCCAGGAGGTGCGATGAGTCAACGTTCTCGGGATTCACGGCGTTCGTGAACCCCTTGACGATCATCGGCAGTCGCGCAGCTGGTTCGGTCAGCACGAGGCCCACCTTATCGCCCGCGCTGTATCGCTACCTGACGTCCTTGCGGGAAAACCGGGCCGTCGCCGCCAGCAGCGCGAGGGTGGCGACCGTCAGCACGCCGAGGGTGTCGGCCAGCTGCAGGCCGTGCAGCAGGGGGCTGCCGTAGTAGTAGAAGGGGGAGAGCCGCAGGGTGGCGTCCGGCCAGCGCAGCTCCGGGCCGATGAAGGTGATGAAGAACCAGGCCGCCAGCAGGAAGCTGAGCAGGCCGGTGTCGGCCGCCGTGGACAGCCAACCCGACGCCAGGTAGCCGATGGCCGCCGTCAGCAGGCCCAGCGGGACCATGCCAAGGGTGGCGGCGGCCAGGTTGCCGGCGTCGAGGTTGAGGCCTGTCGCGGCGGCGGCCGCGGCCGAGGCGGCCAGAGTCAGCAGGCCGATGGCGACGGTCGCCGTGGCCAGGGCGGCGAAACGGCCCAGCAGCACCGCCGGGCGTGTCTGGGGGGTGGCGAGCACCAGCTCCAGGCGCCCTTCAGCCTCGTCGGCGGCCCAGCGGTTGACCTGGGTCACCGTGAAGGCCATCAGCATCAGCGGCAGGAACACGAACATCGCGCTGAGGAAGCCGGCGTTGAGGTTGACGTCGCCGCCGCCGACGTTCCTGATCAGGGTCCTGATGGCGGGCGAGCCGCCGAGCAGGCTGGACAGCCTGGTCTCCATCAGCTGGACGACGTAGACCATCCAGCCGGCGAACCCCGCGATGCCCAGCGTCCACCAGACGGCGGGCATGGCGATCGTGCCCAGGCTGCGCGAGTAGACCGAACGCAGCGTCCAGTCGCGAGCCGGCAGGGCGCGGGTCACCGGGCGACGCGGCAGGCGGAGCCAGGCGGGCAGCGGCACGCCGGCGCCGACGTCGCGGCGGGCGAACAGCCAGAGCGCCGCGCCGCTGAGGCCCAGCGCCTGGCCCACCAGCATGAGCATCGCCCCCGCGTTGGCGCCGTAGCTCGGCACCAGGGGCTTGCTCAGGTTGTAGTAGTAGATCGGGGAGAGGCGCGAGACCCACTCGGTGTCGGGGACCACGCGGTGGACCATGTCCAGGACGATGAGGACCAGCAGCAGCGCGGCCGTCCAGCCCGCGGCCGGGGCGCGTTCCGCGGTGAACTGCGAGACCAGCAGCGCCAGGCCGCCGATCACCGCGCAGATCAGGGAGAGGTCGAGGCCGAAGAGCAGGCCGCCGCCGAGGCCGAAGTCGGCGCCGAACCTGACCCCGCCGGCGAAGGTCAGCAGCCCGACGACCAGGCCCATGGCGAGCAGCGCCGTCCACATCGCCACCAGCTTCTCCAGGGCCGCGCGGAGCCGGGAGAGCGGGAGCGAGAGCAGCATGTCGAGCGTGCCCCGCTCCTCCTCGCCGCGCAGCATCCGGCTGGCCGCCAGCAGGGGCCAGACGGTGATCAGGAAGACGAAGATCCCGATCTTGAAGGTCGCGTACCCCCCGACGCTGTCGACCGCCACCGGATCGGCGTTCCAGGCGAACGTGGCGGCCAGGCTGACCAGCTGCTCCCGCGCCTGCGGGGTGGTCACCAGCAGGCCGACGCTGGCCATCGGCGACACCACCACCAGTCCCATCCCGACGCCCCAGCCCAGGATCGGGACGCGGTAGTCGCGCAGGGTCTTGAGGAATACGCTCCTAAACCACACCGCCGGCCTCCTTGGCCGCCACCCCGTCCGCGCCGTAGTAGCGCAGGAAGATGTCCTCCAGGCTCGGCTCGTGGCTGGTCAGCGAGATGACGCGGTAGCGCGCCGCCGCCTTGATCACCGCGTCGGCCGTCCCCCGCATCTCCAGGCGCAGCCCGTGCCCGGCGGGCAGGGGTTCCGCGCTGGCCACCCCGTCCAGCTTGGCGAAGGCCTCGGCCGGGACCGCGTCGGCGAAGGTGATGGCGATCTCGTAGCGCTTGATGTCCTTCAGCTCGGCCACCCCGCCGAGGCGCACCAGGCGGCCCTCGCGGATGATCGCCACCCGGTTGCAGATCTGCTCGACCTCGCCCAGGATGTGCGACGAGAGGAGGGCGCTCTGGCCGGCGTCGCGCGCCTCCCTGACCATGTGGGCGAACTCCTGCTGGTTGAGCGGGTCGAGGGCGCTGGTCGGCTCGTCCAGGATGAGCAGGCGCGGCCGGTGCATGAAGGCCTGGATCAGCACCACCTTGCGCTTGTTGCCGCTGGAGTACTGGTGGAACTTCCGGCTGGGGTCGAGGCCGAGCCGTTCGACGAGCTGCCTCAGGTAGGCCTGGTCGACCCCGCCCCGGAGGTTGCCGAAATACTCCAGGATCTGCCCCCCGGTGAGGTTGGGGTCGAGCGACGGCTCACCGGGCACGTAGCCGATCAGCCGCTTGATCTCGAGCGACTGCCGCCAGCAGTCCAGGCCCGCGATCCGGGCCACCCCGGCGTCGGCCCGGAGCAGCGCCATCAGCACCCGGATGGTGGTGGTCTTGCCGGCGCCGTTGGGGCCGAGGAAGCCGAAGACCTCGCCCTCCTCGACCTCCAGGGACACGCCGGCTATTCCCCGGGCGCTCCCGTAGCTCTTGGTCAGACCCTCGATCTCGATGATCGCCGTCATGGGAGTTGGCCTCCTGTGCCGTCGCCGGCGAGCGAGCCGCCGCGCGGCGGTCCACCCCCATATACTGGCGCACCGGCGCTTCAGTCCGGGTCGATCAGCACTCCCGGGTTCATGATCCAGGCCGGGTCGAGGGCCCGCTTGGCGGCGCGCAGGGCATCGGCGAAGAGCGGGGGACGCTGGCGGTCGTACCACGGCCGGTGGTCGCGGCCGACCGCGTGGTGGTGGGTGATCGTGCCGCCGCCGGCGATGATGGCGTCGGACGCGACCGCCTTGATCGCGCGCCACTGTTCGACCTCGGCGCCGGGGCGGCCGGCGGCGATCACGGTGTAGTAGGGCGCCGGCCCGTCGGGGTAGACGAAGGCCAGCCGGCAGGTCACCAGCCCGAGGCCGCAGACCTCGGCCACGGCCGCCTCGGTGGCGCCCACCACGGCGGCGTGGAGGGCGTCGAAGCGATCCCAGGTGACGGCGGTCTCGAAGGTCTCGGTGACCAGGCCGAGGCGGACCAGGGCGTCGCGGAGGTGGCCGCCGCGGAGGAAGGTCCGGCGCCAGGCGGCGGCGGCGTCCTCACGGCCGGCGTCGCGCTCGCGGCGGTCGGTGCGGCGGGCCTCGTCGGGCTCGCCGCGGTGCTCGCGGACGATCTCCAGGGCCCGGCCCATCCAGGCGTCGAGCGGATGGTCGGCGGACTCGAAGGTCAAGATCAGGATCGCCGCCGAGCCGTCGCCGCTGCCGCTGACCAGCGCCTCGCGGTGGTCGAGGAGGCGGCAGTTGCTGGGGTGGAGGCCCGACTGGGCCAGGGCCCGGGCGGCGGCGACGGCGTCGGTCCAGGAGGAGAACCGGACCGATGTCGAGGCTCGGAACTGGGGCCGGGCCTGCAGCCGCATCCAGGCTTCGGTGATCACTCCGAGCGTGCCCTCCGAGCCCAGCAGCAGCCGCTCCGGCTGGGGGCCGGCGCCGTCGCCGGGGAGACGGCGGGTCTCCATCACGCCCCGGGGGGTCACCGCGCGGAGGCCCTGGACGGCGTCGTCGATGCGGGTGTGGAGGGTCGCGTAATGGCCGCCGGCGCGGGTCGCGATCCAGCCGCCGAGGCTGGAGTGCTCGAAGGACTGGGGGTAGTGGCGCAGGGTCAGGCCGTGGGGCCGGAGCTGGTCCTCCAGGGCCGGGCCGAGGACGCCGGCCTGGATCAGGGCCGACCGCGAGACCGGGTCGACCTCGATCACCCGGTCGAGCGCGCCCATGTCGATCGAGACCGCCGCCGCGTGGCCGTGGCCGATGCGCGGCTCGACGCCGCCGACCACGCTCGACCCGCCGCCGTAGGGAACGGCCACCACCGCGGCCGCGGCGCACCAGTCGAGGACCGCCGCCACCTCGGCCTCGTCGCGGGGACGGGCGACAAGGTCGGGGGCGCTGGCGTAGTCCCGGCGCAGGCCGCGGGCGAGGTCGGTGAAGGACTTGCCGTGGGTGTGGGCGGCGCGTTCTGCGGGATCGGCGCCGAGGATGCCGGCCAGCGCCGTGGGGACCGGCACCCGGGGCGGGCGGAGGTCGATCTCGCCGAGGTCGGGAGGCGCGGCGAGGGCCAGCTCGGCCAGGCCGAACCTGGCGGCCAGCAGGCGGCGGAGGTCCTCGATCTCGGCCGGGCCCAGGCCCTCGCCGTCGCGCCCCCAACCCCAGAGCTTGCGTCGCGGTGCCGACCGCGCCTCTTCCGGCATCCCGCCATGGTAGTTCGGGCAGCGCGCCGGCCGCCCCTTCCTGAACTCAGGCGATGCCCGATCGGGCCAATTCCAGCCCCATGTCTTTACGCGGTGTCTTACGCCGTGCGATGATCGCGGGGAGCGCAATCGCGCTGTCGGTATCGGGGATTAAGTGGCAGACAGGGCTCAGGTGTACGCCCATGAACGCCGACCCAGGCCAGAGGTGGCGCGTACCGCCCTGTCCGAGTGGCTGGGACTCCGGCCCTCCCAGCTTCGATCCATCCCCGAGGAGGCCGCGGAAGCCCTGCTGGCGTTGCGCGAGGGATACCAGCTGGCGGTCACCCAGACCGCCGACCAGCGGCGGCGCAACCGGGAGATGGCCGCCCTGGTGCGGGCGCTGCAGGCCCTGGTCCGGCTCGACCACGAGACCGGCGTGGCCAACCGGCGGGCCTTCGAGGAGCGCCTGGAGGAGGAGTGGCAGCGCTCCCGCCGCTACCGCAGCCCGTTCTCGGTGATCGCCCTCGATGTCGACGACCTGAAGCAGATCAACGACCGCCACGGCCACGCCTGCGGCGACCTGGCCCTCAAGGCCGTGGCCGGGACCCTGGCCAAGCGGGTGCGGGCCCAGGACCTGGTCGCCCGGGTCGGCGGGGACGAGTTCATGGTGCTCTGCCCCGAGACCGACTTCCGCTCGGTCCGGGTGGTCGCCGAGAAGCTGGGCCGGAACCTGGAGGCGATCACGGTGATCCCGCCCGGCGGCGGCCAGCCGGTCCGGGTCGCGGCCAGCATGGGCACCGCCACCGCCGGCGTCCACCCCAGCAGCGACAACCTCCTGCGCGAGGCCGACCAGCGTCTCTACCTGGCCAAGCAGCTGCGCCACCACCGCGACGTCGCGGCGATCAGCAACTGGGGGTCACAACAGATGACCGCCGCTGGCGACTGACAGGCCGGCCGCCTACAATCCTCCCCAGGAAGGATGGGCTGGGCCTCCCGGCGTGCGCCGGTGCGCGGCCGGCCCTGTTCGGGAGAACGCCATGAAGACCTCCAAGACTTCGCTGCGCGTCGCGCGTGAGACCGTCCGCCACCTGACCTCGACCGAGATGGGCGTGGCCGCCGGCGGCCAGACCATCGTCACCGTGACCGGTTTCGAGTGCCTCGAGCGGCAGGTCATCACCATCGTCCTGGGGCTGACCGAGGCCGACTGCCTCTGATCCCGAGGTCCGAGGGCCCGGCGCCGTGGTGGTGCCGGGCCCTTCTTCATTCCAGGCGCACCCGGCGGGGGTGGAGGGCGTGGACCGACGTCACCCGGTCCAGGATCAGGACCCCGTCGAGGTGGTCGATCTCGTGCTGCAGCGCCCTGGCCTCGAAGCCCTGGGCCCAGAGCGCGGGGCCGCCGGGGCGGGGGAGGAGGGTGATCCGCTCCGCCCGGGCGACGTCGGCGGTGATGTCGGGCAGGCTCAGGCAGCCCTCGCGGGCCACGGCGCCGCCCTCGCGCCCGGTGATCTCGGGATCGATCAGCACCAGCAGGCCGCCGGCGGCGGTCGCCAGGCGGTGCCCGGCGACGTCGACCACCGCGACCCTGACCGGCTCGCCCACCTGGGGCGCCGCCAGGCCGACGCAGCCGGGGTGGGCCCGCATGGTGTCGACCAGGTCCTCGGCCAGGGCCAGGGCCCGGGCCAATGGCACCGGCTCGCAGCGGCGCTTGAGGACCGGGTCGGGGAAGGTCACGACCCGCCGGATCATGGCGTGGCGGCGAGGATCACGGGGCGAGCGGCCGGCGCCGGGCTAGAGGTCGGTGCGGTCGACCGGGCTGAGGGTCGCCTGGAGTCCCATCCCGGAGACCGCCGCGACGACCTCGTCGCGCACCCCGTCGGGCTCGACCCCGCCGGGCACCGCGACCTCGACCGTCAGCACATAGAGCGGAGGATCGCCGTCGTGGAGGCGGCAGACCATGTCCTGGATGTTGACCCTCAGGCGGGCCAGCGCCCGCGCCACGGCGTGGACGATGCCGGTGTGGTCCGGCCCGTAGACCGCCAGCACGTGGGTCGCGTCCGTCGCCTCGATCCCGGCGTCGACCTCCCAGGTGGCGATCTCCAGGTCGGCGCCGCGCAGCGGCTGGAGCGCCCCCTCCAGGGTGTGGCGGTCGACCTCGGCGGGCGCCGAGGCCAGCAGCATGATCGCGAAGTGGCCCCGGAGCACGCTGGTGGCGACGTCCTCGACGTTGGCGCCGAGGTCGAGGAGGACCGCCGCGAGGTCGGCGACGATGCCCGGCCGGTCGCGCCCGATCGCCGAGACGGCGTGGTGGCGGAGCGCCATCAGCCGCCGGCGGCGCGGACCAGGAGGTCGGGGGTGAGGTCGGCGACCCGGCGGGCGCCGAGCAGCGCCATCGAGGTGGCGATCTCGGCCCGCATCCGCGCCAGCAGGAGCTCGACCCCGGCCTCGCCGCCGACCGCCAGGGCCCACAGGTAGGGGCGCCCGAACATCACCGCGGCCGCGCCCAGGCAGAGCGCCTTGAGGACGTCGGTGCCCCGGCGCACGCCGCCGTCGAGCAGCACCGGCGCCGCCCCGGCGACCGCCTCGACCACCTCCGGCAGGGCGTCGAGGGTGGGGATCGAGTAGTCCAGCTGGCGGCCGCCGTGGTTGCTGACGACGATCCCCGCGGCCCCGCCGGCCAGGCAGCGGCGCGCGTCGTCGCCCCGGACCACGCCCTTGAGCAGCACCGGCAGCCGGGTCCGGCCCGCCAGCCACTCCAGGTCCTTCCAGCCCAGGGTGGCGTCCAGCTCGGTGGCGACGTACTGGGCCAGCCCGGATGCGCCGGCCGCCGTGATCTCCGCCCGGTTCCCGGGCCGGCCGGCGAGGTTGGCGTAGGTCACGCCCTCGGGCAGGCCGAAGCCGAGGCGCTCCTCGCGCTCCCGGCGGCCCAGGATGGGGGTGTCGACGGTGAACAGGATGGCGCCGTAGCCGGCCGCCTCGGCGCGGTCGATGAGCTCCCCGGTGAGGCCGCGGTCCCGGTAGACGTAGAGCTGGAACCAGCGCGGCCCGCCGACCGCCGCGACGTCCTCCAGGCTGCGGGTGCTGAAGGTGCTGAGGCTGAACAGGGTGCCGGCGCTGAGCGCGGCGCGGGCGGTGGCGACCTCGCCCTCGGGGCTGGCCAGGACCTGGGCGGCGGTGGGGGAGAGCAGCAGCGGCAGGCGCAGGCTCTGGCCCAGGACGGTCACCCCCAGGTCCGGCTCGCCGACCTCGGCCAGGACCCGGTGGCGGAAGCGCCAGCGTCCGAAGGCGGCGCGGTTGTCGCGCACCGAGACCTCGTCCTCGGCGCCGCCGACGTAGTAACCGTAGGTGGCGGGGGGCAGCAGCGCCCGGGCGCGCTCCTCCAACTCGTCGACGTTGACGCAGTCCGCGAGGGCGGCGAGGGGACTGACCTCTGGCACGCCCGTTAGGTTAGCCTGTGCGGCGATGGAGTGCCCCACCTGCCACGCCAGCGTCGACGCCGGGGCGGCATTCTGCGCGACCTGCGGCAGCCGGCTGCCAAGCCCGGCGGCCCAGCCGCCCGGGGGCTCGCCCTGGAGCGCGCCGCCATCCGCCGTGCCGGCGGGCACCCCACCCGGCTACAACCCACCGCCGGGCGGCTATGCAATCCCACCGCCGGGCGGCTACGCACCGGGCGGGCAGCCCGCCTGGCCTCCGCCGCCGGGAGCCGCCGGCTCGCCCTACGCGCCGCCCGGCCAAGCCCCCAACGCGCCCCCGGGCTACGCCCCGCCGGGCTACGCGCCGCCCGCCTTTGCCCCACCCGGGTACGCCCTGCCTTCGATCTACAGCCCACCCGGCTACCGCGGCGCGGGGCCGACCGTCCTGCGCCCGACCGCCTGGACCGAGCCGCTCCAGATCGCCACCGCCGCCTACCTGGTGGTGGCGGCGCTCACCGGCATCTTCGTGGCCGTCACCAACCTGGCCGCGATCCAGGACCAGGCGACCCAGAGCCTGACCACCAGCCCCAACCTGACCCCCGACCAGGTCCAGGGGATCCAGGGCGTGGTGGGGTTCTTCGTCATCGCCCTCCCCGTGGTTCTGGGGATGCTGATGATCGCCCTGGGTATCCTGGCCTACGTCCGGCGCGCGACCTGGGTCTTCGTCGTGGCCATGGTCCTGGCTTCGATGGGGGCGCTCGGCGGGCTGCTCGGCCTGATCCCGCTGGCGGTCGACCCCGGCGGCCCCAGCAACGTCGGCAACCGGCTGGCGATCAACGGCTTCGTCGGCCTGCTGGCGGCGGGGCTGGTGATCTTCATGGCCATCTCGCTCTCCCGCTACGGGATCTGGGCCTGCCGCCGGGTGCCCGCCGAGGCGGCGCCGGCCTCAGGCCTCCAGTGAGCTGACGAAGGTCGCGATCGAGCGCAGCAGCGACTCCAGGTCCTCGATCGCCCCCACCGCCCGCGGCGCCCCCCGGCCGCTGCCCAGCAGCTCGCCCAGGGCCCGGTTGAGGGCGGCCTCGCGCTTGCGCCGCTCCTGCATCAACCCCTGGAGCTGCTGTTCCTGAAGCTCGTCCACCCGCAGATGCTATCCAGCCCGGAGGGCAAGGATCAGGTCAGTAGATGAAGCCGATCAGGGGGACCTGGCCGTAGTAGATGCGACGGTGGTCGACGATGCCAAGGCCCCGGTAGTTCATCTCAGAGACCAGCCAGCTGCCGTCGTCGTAGACCGCCTCGACCAGCGCCACGTGGCCGTAGTAGCGGCTCTCCCAGGTGACCATGATGGCGCCCACCCGGGGCGAGCGGCCGGTGGCGTAGCCGTATGACTGGGCCGCGCCGAACCACTGCCAGGCGTTGCCGTTCCAGGGAATGTTGCGGTTGGCCGCGACCCAGTAGGTGCACTGGCCCCAGGGAAAGTGGTTGTAGCTGGAGCGCCCGTAGGCGATGCCGCGGGACACCGGCGGGGTGGCCGTCGAGGTGCCGGTCTGGACGGTGTCGAGCTGCGGCGTGGTGGTCCCGGTGCCGTCGGGGAGCATCACCAGGGCGCCCACCGGCAGGTGGACGGGGTCGCGGATCAGGTTGAACTCGACGATCGTGGCGGCGTCGATGTGGTAATGGTCGGAGAGGTTCTGCACCGTGTCGCCGGACGTCACCCTGACCAGCACCCCGTTGGTCGGCGGGATCAGGAGCTGCTGGCCGATCTGGAGCGCGTCGACATCGGCCAGGTTGTTGCTGTAGCGCAGGGTGTCGAGGCGGAGGCCGTACTTGTCGGCGATGGCCCCCAGGACGTCGCCCTGCTGCACCGAGTAGACGATCGGCTGGCGCCGCTCGGGGGGCGCCACCGAGGTGCTGACCACCGGCTTGACGATGAAGCCACGCGACGACTCGGCGCCGGTGACCCGGGTTGGGGAGGCGGCGAACGCCGTGGCCATGCTCAGGCCTTCGGCGGGGTGACCCGTCAGGACCGCGCCCAGCCCGGGTACGGTCAGCACCGCCGCGAGCAGCACGGCGTGGGTCATCCAGCGGGGGCTGTCCAGACTGTCTACCTCCCGTTTGCGGGGCAGCGGGCGTGGGCTGGGGCTCGCGCCGCCAAATGCCCGGATGGCCCAGCTGCTGGTCGGGCACTCACGGCCGACACGATGAAGTGGAACGCGCTTTCCCGTGGCGCGAATCAACAGACCCTAGCACCCCCCAGCAGGGGTGTCAAAACCCGGCCTGGCCGGCGCGGGCACCTAGCTGGCGTTGGTGGCGAGCGCCTGGAACCGGCGCAGGACCTGCTCCAGGATCCGGAAGGTGACCTTGGGGAAGCGCTCCAGGAAGGGCCGGAAGTCGTGGTCGGTGAGGCCCATGGTCCAGAGCGGCTCCGTGCTCTTGACCGACGCGGTCCGGGGGCCGCCGTTGAGCGAGGTCACCTCACCGAAGAAGTCGCCGGGCTGGAGATGGGCCGCGACCTTGCCGTGCTGGACCACGTCCGCGGCGCCGTCGAGGACCACGAAGAAGAAGCCCATGCCCTCCTCGCCCTCGCGGAGGATCTGGTCGCCGCCGGGGAAGTGGTCCTCCTTCATGGCGTCGGCCACCTCGCGCAGCTCACCCTGGGACAGGTCCTGGAAGATCGGGCAGTCGCCCAGCTTCTTGATCAGGTCAGCGTCGGCCATCGAATCCCTCCGTTTGAGACTCATCGCATAGTAGCGGACCTGAGCGCGCCGCCGGAATTTGTCCTCAAGGGCCAAGTCTCGCTCTGGTCACGTGTCCAAGCCGGATGTGGCCGACCTCAGTCTAGGGTGCCTAGAATGACCCAACCAGCCAATTGGCCCAGACGGCCAAGGCACAGCGGAACGGGGTGAGCTGCCACATGAGCCAGGATTGCGGGCGCCGCCGGGCGCCACGGGTTCTCAGCGTCGCGGTCGGCGCCTGCCTCTTCCTGGCCGCCTGTGGCGGTGGGGGACAGGCCAACCGCAGCCACCCCTCGCCCAGCCCCAGCGCCGGCGACATCGGCGCGGCCTCCCCGGACGCCTCCGCCTCGGCCGGGCCGGGCGGTGCCGTGGCGGGCCCCGGCGGCAGCCACCCCGGGGGCACCGGCGGCCACCCGACGAGCGGCGGGGGAGGGGGAGGCGGCACCACCCACGCCCCCGTCACCACCAGCTCCGGCTTCACCTACACCCCGGCCAGCCTGTACTCCGACGCCGACGCCAAGCAGGGCATAACCGCCTCCCAGATCAGCATCTGCATGCACGCCGCGCTGACCCTGGGCCCGGCGTTCAACGAGCGCCAGCAGGACATCACCGTCTACTGGCAGAAGCTCAACGCGGGCGGCGGGGTGCTGGGCCGGCAGGTCAACTTCACGATGCAGGACGACGCCTACACCGCCCAGGGCGCCCAGCAGGCGGCCACCAACTGCCAGAACGCCAATCCCTTCTTCGTCATGGGCGGGATCGGCTTCGACCAGGACCCGGTGGTCCGCTCGATCGCCGAGCAGAACAAGTTCCTATACCTCTACACCATGGCCGACGACGGCTCCAACCCGCCCGGGCAGGGCGCGCCGGCCAAGTACACCTACAGCTACACCGGCGCACCGAGCATCGAGCAGACCGGCACCTGGCTGGCCCAGGCGACCCTGAAGAACGATCCCGGCCCCTACGGCGCGGTCTACGTCCAGGACGCCAACTGGGTCGGCGGCTGGAAGACCTACCAGAAGTACATGGACGACCACGGCGGCGGCTCGGTGGACGGCAACGCCTACACCATGAACGCCGGCGGTGACACCAGCACCTTCAGCGCCGACATCACCAAGCTGCAGGCCGCCGGGGTCCAGACCGTGCTGCTGTGGATGAACGCGCTCGGCGCCGACGCCTTCGTGGCCCAGGCCAACCAGCAGGGCTACAACCCCAGCTACGTCACCCTGGACGGCTTCGACCTGGTCACGGGCACCGTCGGCGAGAAGGTGGACGACAAGAACTCCTTCGGCTCCAAGCCGATGCTGGCGGCCTGGATCACCCCGGCCTTCGACCCCAACAACCCCAACGTGCCGTGGTGGAGCGCCGAGAAGGAGATGCTCGACGCCTACACCAAGTACGACTCCGGCCACGTCCCCGACGACATCGACTGGCAGGCCTGGCTGGCCTTCAAGCAGGTCACCGACATGCTCAACGTCTGTGGCGCCAACTGCGACCGCAACGACATCGCGGGCATCCTCAACTCCGGCTGGTCGGAGACCACGGCGCCGCTGTGCAGCGTCGACTTCTCCAAGAACCACCACTTCGGGGGCCAGTACGCCAACCTCTGGAAGGCGCACCGGGTCGGCTACGTCAGCGCCGACTATCCCAACGCCAGCCAGCACACCGTCTGGCAGCAGCTCACCACCTGCGCCAACCGGTTCAACTGAGAGCTCGCGGGTGCTGCACCCGGACGTCCAGCATCTTCCGGTCCTGGCCATCCTGGTCCTGGGCCTGGCCCGGGGGGCGATCTACGGCCTGACGGCGCTGGGCCTGGTGCTGGTCTACAAGGCCAGCCGGGTGATCAACTTCGCCCTCGGCGAGACCGCCACCTTCGCCGCCTTCGTGGCCTGGTGGGTGATCAACAAGCAGCACCAGCCCTGGATCACGGGGGCCCTCGTGGCGGTCCTGGCGGCGGCCGCGATCGGCTACGCGATGCACCGGCTGGTGGCCACGCCGATGCGGGAGGCGCCCCGCTCCTCGGTGATGATCGCCACCCTGGGGGTGGCCTTCCTGCTCTTCGGCCTCGAGCCCGCGCTCTTCGGCAGCGCCCCCGAGCTGCTGGCGCCCCCGATCGTCCAGATCCAGGGCGCCTACCCGGTGCTGGGCGCCGTCAACTTCACCGGGCTCCGCCTGGGCAGCGCCTTCCTCTCGCCGACCTACATGCTGGCGCTGCTGACGATGGTGGTCTGCGCCCTGGGGCTGGCCCTGCTCCTGAACCGCACCCGCTTCGGCCTGGGCGTGCTGGCCACCGCCGAGGACGGCGGCAGCGCGCGGCTGCTGGGCATCCCGGCCAACCGCGTCTCGGCCTTCACCTGGGTCATCGGCGGCGTGCTGGGGGGCATCGCCGGGCTCCTGATCGCCCCCACCCAGGGCATCTTCTTCCCCTTCTTCTTCACCGGCCAGCTCTTCTTCCGGGGGCTGGTGGCGGCCTTCGTGGGCGGCCTCGACAGCCTCAGCGGGGCGATCCTGGCCGGGCTCCTGGTGGGGCTGCTGGACGAGGCGGCGACCCTGATCTTCATCCGCGACAACGGCTTCCCCGAGGTGCTCTTCCTGCTCCTGGTGCTGCTGGTGATGCTGCTCCGGCCGCGGGGCCTGTTCGGCAGCGCCCGGGCGGTGGCGGCCTGATGCCGGCGATGCTCACGGCCTGGCTCCCGGCCCAGCTCCGGACGCCCCTGGCGATCCTCCTGCTGGCCCCCCTGGCGCTCCTGCTGAGCGCCGCCGGCCTGCTCTCCCCGCCGGTCGCCAACGTCCTGGCCTACGGCGCGATCTACGCCATCCTGGCGATCAGCCTGAACCAGCTGACCGGCTACGGCGGCCAGCTCTCCTTCGGCCACGCGGCGCTCCTGGGCGTCGGCGGCTTCGTCACCGGCATCACCGTCAACCGCCTGGCGCTGCCGCCGGGCACCGGGCTGCCGGCCGCGCTGCTGGCCTCGATGGCGGTGGGGGGGCTGGTGGCGCTGCTGGTCGGGCTGCCGGCGCTGCGCCTCCGCGGGGTATACCTGGCGATCGTCACCTTCGCCTTCGCCGACGCCTTCGAGAACTACGTCTTCAACATCCAGGAGCTGACCGGCCTGGGCTCCGGCATAACCGTGCCACGGCCGTTCGTCGGGCCGGTCCAGCTGACCGCCAGCGTGGGGATGCTGGCGCTGATCCTGGTCTTCCTGGCCCTGGCCTGGCTGGTCGACGCGCGGCTGCTGGCGACGCGGCCCGGGCGGGCCCTGCTGGCGATCCGGGAGAACGAGTCGGTGGCCGCCAGCTTCGGCGTCCCGGTGGCGGCCGAGAAGCTGCGGGCCTTCGTCCTCAGCGGCGCCATCGCCGGGCTGGCCGGGTGCCTCTTCGCCTACCAGGTGACGGTGGTGACCAAGAGCAGCTTCACCGTGCTGGCCTCGCTGTCGTTCCTGATCATCGTGGTCGTCGGCGGCCTGGGGGCGCGCTGGGGGGTGGTGACGGCCGCGGTGCTGTTCACCGCGCTGCCCCAGCTCCTGGTGGGGCTGGCGGGATGGCAGACGCCGGTGCTCTCGGCGCTGCTGATCGTGACCCTGGCGCGCTACCCCGGCGGGCTGCCGGAGCAGGTGGCCCACTTCCGGGAGCGCCGGGAGCTGCGCCGGCGGGGGCTCCGCCCCCAGGCGGCAGGCCGCGCGGGGGCCCCGGAGGTGGACGCCGTCAGCGGGGATCTGCCCGAGATCGGCGACCCCGGGCCCGCCGCGTCGAGCGTCGCCGTGACTGCGAGCGCGGACCACACCGTGCTCCACCTGCCGGGCGCGGCCGCCGAGCTGCGGGTCGAGGGCGTGACGGTCAACTTCCGGGGCCTGCGGGCGGTCTGCGGCGCCGCCCTGACGGTGCCGGCGGGCGCGGCGGTGGGCCTGATCGGCCCCAACGGCGCGGGCAAGTCGACGCTCTTCAACGTGATCTCCGGCTTCCAGCGGCCGGACACCGGCACGGTCCACTTCGACGGCCACGAGATCACCCGGCTGCCGGCCCACCGGCGGGCCCGGCTGGGGATCGGGCGCACCTTCCAGCAGGTCGGCCTGGTCCAGCGGGCGACGGTGCTGGACAACCTGCTGCTGGCCCAGCAGCCGGCCCTGGGCTACGGCTACGTCTGGGGCCTGGCCGCCAGCCCCCGTTCCCGGCGCGAGGAGCGCGAGGCTCGCGAGCGCGCCCTCGAGCTGCTCCACGAGGTCGGGCTCTCGGCCTACG
>DASZGP010000080.1:0-2461 GCA_035938695.1 Candidatus Dormiibacterota bacterium
GACCCTGGCTGCTTCGGTGGCGCCCGCGGCAACGGCTGCCGCGAGCCCCTGTCGGCGATCGTCGAGCGGGAGCACGCGGTGCTCGGCACCACCGCCAACTACAGCGACGGGATCAGCGTCCTGGGCGCGGCGATCGTGGAGCATCACGCCTACGCCCCGCCCAATCCCAACACCACCGCGCTGTGCGTCGGCGACCGCCTCCCGGGCGCCGGCCGGCCGCTGCTGACGCTGACCAAGCAGCCCGACCCGGCCCGCTGCCGGACCGCGGTGTCGGGCGAGCGGATCGTCCAGAACGGCGTGCCCAACATCGAGGGGCTGGGCACCGCCGGCGCCCGCCGCTTCTGGTGGAGCGTGGAGGGCGACAAGCCGGTGCAGCGGACCCTGGCCGGGCTCCGGCGCGACGGCACCCTGCTGCTCGGCGTGGTGGCGCCGACCCGGGACGGCGTCCGCGGCGGGTTGACCACGCTGGACGCCGCCCGCTGGCTGATCGCCCACGGCGTGACCGACGCCATCGCCCTGGACGGCGGCCACCAGGCGGGCATGTACGTGACCGGCCGGGGCGAGGTGCTGGGGATGCAGCGGGGCGAGCCCAGGCTGCAGGTCGCGCTTCTGGTCGGCGCCGCGATCCCCCCGCCGCCGCCGGTGGCGCCGGCCGCCGTCCCCGCGCCCGCCGCCCTCCCGCCCGCCGCCCCGGCCGCGGCGCCCGTGGCGGTCAGGCCGCTCCGCCTTCCGGTCGAGCCCTGGGGGCCGGCGGAAGCCTCCGGCACCGTGGTCCGTCCGCTGCCGGCGCCCACCGTCGGCGCCGCGCGACCCGCCGCCCTGATGACCCTGGCGATGCTGGCGGTGGCCTGCGGCGTGATGCTGCTCGCCGGCGCTCGGCGGGCGGAGCCGACCGGCGGCTAGCGCTCCGCCCGGTCGGGACGCTTGGTCAGGAACAGCCCGGCCGTCCGGTAGCCCTGGCGCTCCTGGTAGAAGCGGATCGCGTCGACGTTGGCGGCGTGGGTGTTGAGCACCATCAGCTCAGCCCCGTGGGCCACCGCCCACTCCTCGCCGCTGCGCAGCAGGAGGGAGCCGATGCCCCGACCCCGGTACTCGTCGAGCACCGCCATGTCGACCTCGGCCGCGACCAGGTCGCGCAGCATCCGGGCCCGGCCGTCGGGCCGGCGGATCTGGAGCTCGATGTAGCCGATGATGTCCAGGCCGTACTGCGCCACCAGGATCTGGGCGTCGGCCAGGTCGCTGAGGCGGTCGCGGTAGCGCTTCTCCACCATGTCGATCTCGGGCCGGGTGTAGACGCTGGGGTCGAGCCGGTAGTGGAGCTCGGCGCTCTCCATGTAGACCACCGCCAGGGCGTCCGCGTCCGTGGGGCGCGCCGGACGGACCTCGACGGCCTCGAGCATCTCCGCCGGTCCCCTAGTGGCCGCTCGGCGTCGGCTGAGCCTGTGGGGAGAAGGCGTCGGACGATGGCACCGAGGGCGAGGGCTGGGTGCCGCCCGACCCCAGGCTGACGTTGAACTGAAGGTCGCCCTGGACGGTGTCGTAGGTGTCGCCGAAGGGCCCCTTGACGACCAGGTCGTAGGCGCCGTCGACCGGCTTCTTGACGTCGAAGCGGACGATCAGGTCCTGCTTGGTGGTGCCGGCCGGCAGCGCCGGCGAGCTGCTGCCGTCGAGCGCCGGGACCGCGGTGCCGTCGGGGAGCTTGAGGAAGAAGACGTCGGCGGACATCGCGTTGCGGCCCTTCTCCTTGGTCCGGGTGGCCGAGTACTTGACGGTCAGGACGAGGTGGCCGGCATCGGCGTCGTTGTAGTAGTCCTTGTCGGCCGCGAAGACCCCGCCGGTCATCGACAGGGTCATGCTGCCCACCGTCAGGTTGCCGCTCAGGGGGAACGGCTGGGGCTCCTGCGAGGCGTACCCGGCGGTGCTCTTGCCCAGCGGCACCATGGCCTGCTCCATGCGGGCGCTGCCCACGGTGAGCACCGCGTCGCTGAGGCTGAACCGGTTGTTGATGACGAAGACCACCGAGCCGTCCTGCTTCTGGCCGCCGGGGACGGCCGGGAGGTTGTACTGCGGCGAGGTGAAGCTGTTGCCGGCCGACGAGACGTTCATCTCCGGCTGGAAGGTGTGGGTGTCGGGACCGATGTTCTCCATCGTCATCCCCAGCGAGAGGCGGGGGTTGACGTCGTAGCTGGGCTGGTTGGCGACGAACCCGACCGTGGCCGTGGTGACGGTGACCTTGAACTCCTCGTACCAGAAGGCCCGGTCGACGGTGACGTTGGAGGCGCCGCCGAAGCCGCTGGGGCTGGGGCTGGGGCTGGCGTGCCCGGTGGTGCCGGTGCCGGTGGTGGTGTGCCCCGACGTCTTGGGCGCCGCGCCGCAGGCGGCCAGCAGGGCGCCGCAGCAGGCGAGGGCCAGCAGGGGGCGGGTGGTGGTTGAAGTCGTCATCGTGCCTCCCGCGTTGATG
>DASZGP010000081.1:0-12585 GCA_035938695.1 Candidatus Dormiibacterota bacterium
GCCTCTGACGATGCCTGAAAAGCACGTCATCATGGGTCATGGACGGACCCTCCCTGAAGGCTTTGAACACCCACAGGATGGGTCCGTCCCCTTACCCCCGGCTAGCTCCCAGGTGTCGCCAGATCTTGGAGGCTGTTCATCCTAGACCGGAGGAGGTTAAGCCACCGGGAGGGTTGGGTGAACGGTGCCGCGCCGGGGCCTGGTGGCCCGCTCCGGCGCGGCGCGTTCAGCGCGGCTCAGCGACCGGGTGGGTCAGCCCGGCTCAGCCCGCGCGGGTGACTCAGCCACCGCCCCCACCACCTCCGCCGAAGCCGCCGCCACCCCCGCCACCACCCCCGCCGCCCCGACCGCCGCCGAAGCCGCCGAAGCGGCCGCCGCCGGTGAAGCAGCCGGAGGGTCCGGCGGGCTGGACCGAGAGCGCGGTGGCGGTCACCTTGCCGCTGCTGGCGTCGCGGGCGCCGGTGGCCAGCACGCAGTCGCCGATGGCGAGATCGGCGGTGGTGACCGCGGCCGACTTGGTCACCATGACCGTGGTCGGCACGGTCATCGTGCTGCTGGCGCCGCTGGAGTCCTTGATGGTGACCAAGGTCCCGGCGATCGCCGTAACCTCACCGCGGGCCGCCGCGAAGTTGGGGTTGATCGACGGCGAGGGCCGGAGGGACGGGCGGGGCGTGGTCGGGGCGCCGCCGCCGCCACCGAAGCCGGGGAATCCGCCGCCGCCGCCGCCGGGGCCGCCCTGGAGGCAGGCGCCGTTGACCTTGTCGCTGAGCCGCACGTTGACGGCGGTCACTGCGCCGGTGGCGTCCTTCTGGCCCTGGGCTACGATGCACTTGCCGACCTGGATGTCGGCGAAGCTGCCGGTGCTGGTCTTCTGCACCGGGGTGGTCGAGCTGTAGATCACGGTCACGTCGCCGGCCGTGGTGTTCAGGGTCAGCGCCGCGGGGTCGATCTTGACCAGCTCGCCCGCCGCGCCCCGGTTGAAGCCGCGCCCCCGCGCCGACGGCGAGGGCGATGCCGACGAGGAGGGGCCATTGGCGGCCACGGCGCCGCAGGCGGTGAGCAGCAGTCCGGCCGCCGCGGTGGTGGCCAGCATCATCGATCGATTCATAGGAGCTCCTGACTCAAGGGGTGGGCGGAAGCTGCCAGCGGGCCGGCGGCGATCATTGCGCGCGCAGCGCCTCGATCGGCGCCAGGCGGGCGGCGCGCAGCGCGGGGTAGACGCCGAACACCAACCCCACCCCGGCGGCGACGCCGACGGCGACCAGGATCGGCGTGGGGGTGATGGTGATGGCGATGCTGGTGAAGCGCGGCACCAGGTTGCCGGCCAGCAGCGCCACGCCGACGCCGAGGACGCCGCCGACGAAGCTGAGGCTGGCCGCCTCGACCAGGAACTGCCGCAGCAGGTCACCGGGCGTGGCGCCGAGCGCCTTGCGCAGGCCGATCTCGCTGGTCCGCTCGGTGACCGAGACCAGCATGATGTTCATCACCCCGATGCCGCCGACCAGCAGCGAGATCGCGGCGATGCTGGCGAGCAGCAGGGTCAGGGTGGTGGTCACCGACTGGGCGGTGCTCAGGAAGGTGCTCTGGGCGGTGATGGTGAAGTCCGGCGCGGTGGGGTCGGTGATGTGGTGGGTGACCGAGAGGAGCTGGCTGGCCTCCTGGTACGCCGAGCCCACGGTCTCGCCGCTGGTGGCGCTGAGGAGGATGCGCTGGACCGCGTTGGGGTTGCCGCCGGTCAGCTCGTCCTGGGCGGTGGTGATCGGCACCACGGCGAGGTCGTCGCCGTTCTGGAAGCCCTGGCCGCCGCTCGACGCCAGCAGCGCGATCACCGTGAACTGCGCCGACCCGATGGAGACCGTATCGCCCACGCCGACGCCGAGGTCGCTGGCGGTGGTCGGGCCGAGGATGATGTCCTGGGCGTGGGTCGAGACGTCGCCGGCGGTGAAGAAGTGGCCGCTGGCCACGGTGCGGGCGTTGGTCACCAGCCAGCCGGGCGAGCTGCCCTGGACGCTGGTGCTCCAGTTGGTCGAGCTGCTGACCAGCGTCTTGCGGGTCTGCACCACCGGCGCCACCGCCGCGATGTCGGGCGCGTTGTCCTTGCTGTTGAGGCCGTTGACGTCGTCCATGGTCAGGGTGTTGGCGCTGCCGCCGCCGCCGAAGACGCCGCCCACCGAGGTGCTGCCCGGGCTGACCGTGAGGAGGTTGGTGCCGAGCGCCGAGATGCGGGCGTTGACCGAGTCGGCCGAGGCCTGCCCGATGCCCACGACGGAGATCACCGCCGCCACCCCGATGAGGATGCCGAGCGTGGTCAGGAAGGAGCGCAGGCGGTGACCGACGATGCCGCGCAGGCCGGTCTCCAGCGTCCGCAGTGGGCTCATCGCCGAGCCTCGCGCAAGCTCGAGTTGCTCATGTTCCAAGCCTCTCGCAAGCTCGAGTTGCTCATGCCGCCACCGCCTCGCGCAGGCGGCCGTCGCCCATCACCAGGGTGCGCCGGGCCACCGCCGCGACGTTGGGGTCGTGGGTGATCAGGACCACGGTGCGCCCGCTGTCGTTGAGCGAGCGGAGGATGCCCAGGATCTCGCGGCTGGAGGCCGAGTCGAGGTTGCCGGTGGGCTCGTCGGCCAGGATCATGTCGGGGTTGGTGACCAGCGCCCGGGCGATCGCCACCCGCTGCTGCTGCCCGCCCGAGAGCTCGGTCGGCCGGTGGTTGACGCGGTCGGCCAGGCCGACCTGCTCCAGCGCCCGCAGCGCGGCGCCACGGCGGTCCCTGGCGCTGCGGTAGAGCAGCGGCAGCTCGACGTTGCGCCAGGCCGACATCGAGGTCAGGAGCTGGAACTGCTGGAAGACAAAGCCGATGCGGCGGTTTCGCACCCCGGCCAGCTGGTACTCGCTCATCCGGCTGACGTCGTCGCCGCCGAACCAGTAGCTGCCCCGGGTGGGAATGTCGAGGCAGCCGAGGATGTGCATCAGGGTCGACTTGCCCGAGCCCGAGGGCCCCATCACGGCGACGAAGTCGCCGGCCGCGACGCTCAGCGAGACGTCGTTGACCGCCAGCACCGCGGCATCCCCGCGACCGTAGACCTTGGACACCGACTCCAGGCGGAGGACCTCGGTCATCGACGTCAGCCGCCGCCCCCGAAGCCGCCGCCGCCCGTCCCGCGGACGCGCTGACCGCCGCCGGCGCCGCCCCCGAAGAGGCCGTTCCCGGTACCGGTGGTGGGCACCGTCCGGGTGACCGTGGCGAGCACGATCTGGTCGCCGTCGTTGAGCCCCGAGAGGATCTGGGTGCGGAGCGAGTCGGAGGCGCCCACGGTCACCGGACGGGCGACCCGCTGGCCGCCGGCCAGGACGTCGACGGTGGCGGTGGTGCCGTTGGTATGGACCGCGCTGGAGGGCACCGTCAGGACGCCCACGACCTGGTTGACGATGATGCTGACCGAGGCCGAGACGCCGGAGTGCAGCGAGGGGTTGCTGCCGTCCAGGGTGACGGTGACCGGGAAGGTGGCGATACCCGAGGTGACGGTGGCCACCAGGCCGACGCCGGTGACCTTGCCGGTGATCGCCTGGGTCGAGCCGGCCGGGGTGACCCGGGCCCGCTGGCCGACGGCGATCTGGTTGATCTGGGCGTCGCTGACCGTCCCGGTGACGGCGAAGGCTCCGGGCGTGAGGATCTCGAACTGGTGGGTGGCGTTGCTCGCCGCGGCGCTGGACGAGGACGAGCCGCCCGAGCCGCTGACGTTCTGGCCCACCACCAGGTTGACCTGGCTGACGACGCCGGCGACCGGCGCGGTGAGGGTCGCCGAGTCGAGGTTGCGCTGGGCGGTGTCGACGTTGACCTGGGCCACCGCGATCTGGCTCTGGTCGATCTGGATGGTGGTGCTGGTGGCGCCGACCTGGAGCGCCGCCAGCGCGGCGGTGGCGTTGCTCAGCTGGGTGGTCGCGGAGTTGACCTGGGCCTGGGCCTGGTCGTTGCCCTGCTGGGCCTTGGCCTCGGTCGAGCCGAGGTTGCTCTGGGCCGAGGAGAGCGTGCCCTGGTCCTTGGCCAGGGTCTGCTGGTCTCCGGCCACCTTCTGGTTGTCGGAGGCCACGGTCTGGTTGTCCTGCTGGCAGGCCGAGCTGGAGGAGCTGGCGTTGCAGTCCGTGGTCTGCTGCTGCTGGTCCTGGTGGAGCTTGTTCTGGTCGGCGGCGAGCACGTTCTGGTCGGCGGTGACGTTGTTCTGGGCCGCCGTGACCGCGCCCTGGGCCTGGGCCACTGACTGGGCGTTGATGGCCTCGGTGTCGGTCAGGCCGGTCTTGGCCGCGGCCAGCGACTGGGTCGCGCTGGTCACCGAGGCCTGAGCCTGGGAGAGGCTCTGGGCGGTCGGGCCGGACTGGTCCTGGGCCAGCTTGGCCTGGGCCGAGGCCAGGCCGGCCTGGGCCTGAAGCAGCGCGCCCTTGAGCGCCGTGCCGTCGATGGTCGCCAGCGCGTCGCCGGCGTTGACGTTCTGGCCCACGGCGACGCTCACGGCGGTGACCCGGCCCGAGACCGCGAAGTCCAGCAGGCTGTCGTTGACCGGGGTCAGGTTGCCGGAGATGGGCACCGTCTGGGTGACCGTGCCCATGGTCGCCGAGGCGAAGCGGTAGCTGACGCTGCTGGGCGACTGCCGGGCGTAGACCAGGGCGGCGGTCGCGCCGAGCAGCGCCACGATGACCACCGGGACGATCACCCGGCGGCGCCGGAGGATGCGCCCGATCATGCCGCCGGCCGGTTGCCCAGCGTCACGCTGGTGTTGACGTGCCGGGCGCCCCGGACGTAGGTCAGGTTGACCTTGTCGCCCGGCTTGCGGGCCCGCACCGCGGTGCCCAGGTCGGTGGAGCTGGTGATGGTCTTGCCGTCGAAGCCCACGATCACGTCGCCCTGCTGCAGCCCGGCCTTCTCGGCCGGGGTGCCGGCGCTGACCACCGCCACCAGCGCGCCGGTGTTGACCGACAGGCCGAGCTGGGAGGCGACGTTGTCGTCGACGGTCTGGGTGCTGACGCCCAGGAAGGCGGTGTTGCTGGGAGTCTGGGCGGTGCTGCCGCCCTTCTCCAGCTGGCTCAGGAGCGGCTTGATCTGGTCGACGGCGATGGCGAAGCCGATGTTCTGGGCGTCGCTGCTGGTGGCGGTGTTCATGCCCACCACCTCGCCGTTGGAGTTGACCAGCGGCCCGCCGGAGTTGCCGGGATTGATCGCCGCGTCGGTCTGGATCAGGCCGGTCAGGGTGCCGGTCTGGTCGTCGATGGTGCGGTCGAGGGCCGAGACGATGCCCTCGGTGACGGTGGGCCCGCCCTTGAGGTCGAGGGCGTTACCGATGGCCACCACGTTGTCACCCACGCGCAGCGCCGAGGAGCTGCCCAGGGTCACCGTGGGCAGGCCGCTGACGCCGCGCATCTTGATCACCGCGACATCGCTGGCTGGGTCGGCGCCGAGCAGGTCGGCGGCGATGGCGTTGGTCTGGCCGACCAGGGTGACGGTGATCGAGGTCGCGCCCGCGACCACGTGGTTGTTGGTCAGGACCAGGCCGTCGGCGGAGAGCAGCATCCCGGTGCCGGCGCCCTGAGTCGGGAAGAACCGGCCCGGCGCGTAGTCCTGGGTGCGCACGAAGACCACCCCGGGCTCGACCTTGGCCAGCACGCTCTGGATGTCGGTGGGATGGGCGATCAGGCTGGTGTTGGGGCCGGTGTTGACGATCGGCTGGGCGGTCGCTGCCAGACGGGTCGGGTTGTGCGACAGCGCCAGGCCGGCAAGCACCCCGGAGGCGGTCGACATGACCAGCGCCAGGAGCACCGCCAGGGAGACCCAGCGGGGGACCACCCTGGCCGCCGCCCGGTCCGAGGGAGTGGACTCGGGCGGCGGGGCGAACGCCCCGGGGGGCGCCTCGCCGGGTGGGTTGGAGAGAGCGGTAGAGCTTGCTTCGGGCAGCGGGGGCCACGGCGGGGCCGCTGGGGGCGCTGGTTGGGGGGCGCTCGGGTCGGGCATTGGCGCAAACGTCATGCTGCCGATTCAAGCCGTCCAACCTGTGATGAAGCTGTGGGCTCTCTGTGGGTTTGTCTGGAATCCTGGCGCCCAGCGGACTCACAGCCGGCGCTCAGGCAACGGCCAGCGGGCCCGGATACCATGCGCCTGATGCGACGCGCGCCGGCCTGGGCCGCCGCCACCGGGGGGGCGGGGCGGGCAGCCTGGCGCGCCTTGACGCGGCCCCGGCCGGCCCGGCGCGGCCGCCTGGCGACCGCCGGCCTGGGCCTGGCCCTGGCGACCGCGGTGCTGGCGCTGGCGCCCAACTCCATCGGCGAGGCCACCGGCGGCCCACCCCGGGTCGGCTTCTCCTTCAGCCCCGAGCTGGTCCACGGCGGGCGCGATCCCCTGGCCGTGCTCTCCGACCTGCTCGACGCCCTCCATCCCGACGTGGTCCGCCTGCCGGTGTTCTGGGAGGCGGTCGCCCCGACCGCCGACAGCCTCGATTTCGGCGGCGTCGACGCGCTCGTCGACGTCGTCCGCCAGCACGACGCCAGCACCGGCGACACGACCCGGGTGGTGCTGGTGGTGGGCGTCCGCAACATCGGCTACCCGGAGGTCCACGTGCCGGGCTGGGTCTCCGCCTACCTGGCTCCCCGGGTCCCCGAGCTGGTCAAGCTGGCGAGCTACCGGCAGTACCTGTCGGCGTCGTTCTCGCGCTACCGGAGCGAGCCGCTGCTCGAAGCCTGGCAGCTGGAGAACGAGCCCCTGGACAACATCCAGGTCCTCTCCAGCGGCCCGATCAGCCTCAGCCAGAGCCAGCTCAACGGCGAGCTGAGGCTGGCCCGGAGCATCGACCGCGTGCATCCCGTGATGCTGACCACCTACAACTCCTCGACCCTGGCCCTGGACCAGCAGGGCAGCGGGCCGCTGACCTGGCTCCGCTCGCTGCTGCCCGGCCCCCGGCCCGCCGGGCACCCGGCCGCGGTGCTGGGCGCCGGCCAGGTGATGGGCCTGGACGTCTACGTCTCCACCCCGGCGACGCCCCTGGCCGACGCCGGCATCGCCCAGCGGGTGGCCTGGAAGGTGGAGAGCCTGAAGTACTGGAGCCGGCAGGCGGCGGCCCTGGGCAAGCCGCTGTGGATCGCCGAGATGCAGGCCGCGCCGTGGAACGGGCAGGGGGAGTTCGGCCCCGCCGACCTGGTCAGCAGCGCCGACGCCTACCGCACCAGCGGCGTGGCGGTGGTCCTGTTCTGGCAGGTCGAGGACTGGACCGTGTCGCCCGAGTGGATGGCGGCCGGCAAGCAGGCGGTGGAGGAGCTGCGGGCGGGCTAGGCCGCCGCGTCGGGGTCGAGGTCGGGGATGGTCCGGATGCCGGGGATCGGCGAGAGCAGGATCGGCACCGCCCCCAGGAGCATCCCGACCACCCCGGTCCAGAGCGCGGCGCGGATGCCGACCGTCGAGCCCAGGACGCCGCCGGCGACCGCCCCGACCGGCCCCGGAGCGACGATCAGGAAGCGGATGGTGGCGGTCATCCGGCCCTGCAGCCGGGCCGGGGTCAGGGCCTGGCGCAGGCCCCGCTGGGTGGTGTTGAAGACCACCCCCGAGAAGCTCACCAGCAGCTCGCCGGCGAGCAGCCAGGGCAGCGGGAAGGCCGGCGGGGCGAGGGGGATCAGGAGGAAGCCGAAGGGCGAGGCGGTGAGCGCGATCAGGCGCCCCACGCCGACCCGGCGTCCCAGCCGCGCCGCCACCGCCGCGCCGGCCACCGCGCCGCTGCCGGCGACCGCCAGGACCAGGCCGATGACCGTCGCCCCCAGGTGCAGGTGGCGCGCCAGATATATCAGGTAGACCGCGCCGAACAGGCCGCCGAAGAGGTTGACCACCGCCAGGCTGAGAGCCAGGGCGCGAAGCACGGGGTGGGCGGCGATCAGCACCAGCCCCTCGCGAATCTGGCCCATCACACCCTCCCGGCGCCCGCCCGCGGCCGGCGGTGGGGCGCTCCTGATGCCCGCCAGGAGCAGCGCCGAGACCACGAAGCTGAGGGCGTCCAGGGCGATCGTCAGCGGCGCGCTGAGGATGCCGATCAGGATGCCGCCCAGCCCCGGCCCGCTGACCGCGGCCACGGCCCCGCTGAGCTCGATCCTGGAGTTGGCGTCGATCAGCCGGCGGCGGTCGACCAGGCCGTGGACCGCCGACTGCTGGGCCACCCCGAAGGCCACCGTCAGCGACCCGGCGGCGAAGGCCACCAGGTAGAGCTGGACCACGCCCAGCCCACCGGCCAGGTAGGCCACCGGCACGGTGGCCAGCAGCGCCGCGCGGCCCAGGTCGGCGACCACCATCACCCGCACCGGCGGGGTGCGGTCGACCAGCACCCCGGCCGGGAGCCCGAAGACCACGAAGGGCAGCAGCTCGGCGGCGCTCAGCAGCCCGACCTGCAGCGGCGTGGCGTGGAGCAGCAGGATGGCCGTCAGCGGCAGCGCCAGCATGGTCAGCTCGCTGCCGACGTCGCTGACGGTCTGCGCCGCCCAGAGGCGGCCGAACCCCGGCTGGCGCATGGTCGGCATCAGCCCGAAAGTATGGGGCGGGCACCCCGCGACCCCTGGTGGGAGCGGCCGGTCAGGCTCCCCGGCCGGCGGCGGCCCGCCGCCGGGGCTGCGCGCGCACCATCGCCCGCCACTCGCCGGCGGCGAAGGTGGCCGGCGCGGTGGCGTCGACGAACCGCAGCAGGTCGGCCACGAAGCGATCGGGCCGCTCCCGGTGGGGGAAGTGCCCGACCCCGGCGTAGACCTCGAGGCGGCTGCCGGGCATGGCGCGGTGGGCGGCGCGCCCGTGGGCGGCGGGAATGATCCGGTCGTCCTCGCCCCAGACCAGCAGCGTCGGCACCGCGCGGGTGAGGTAGAGGCGGTCGCTGGCGCTGACCCGCTGGCCGGCGACGTCGACCACCGCCCGGAGCGTGTGCAGGAAGGCCTGCCGCCCCTCCGGGCTGCCCAGGGAGACGTAGCCCTCCCAGATCTCCTCGACCGCCGGCGAGGGGCGCACCCCGAGCCGGCCGATCCAGCCGGTCGCCGCCAGCGCGGCCCGCTGCAGCCGGGGCTGGCAGCCGAGCGGCAGCAGGTACTCGGCGCCCGGCAGGGTCAGCGCCCGCAGCAGCGGCGAGACCTCCTGGCCGAGGCCCCCGCTGCCCACCAGCACCAGCCGCTCCAGGCGCTCGGGGAACTGGTAGGCGAACTGCATCGCCACCCCGCCGCCCAGCGAGTGCCCCACGACGGTGGCATGGTCGTGGCCCAGGGCCACCAGCAGGTCGCGCACCGCGCTGGCGTGGGCGCCCAGCGAGTAGTCGCCGCGGAGCTTGGCCGAGGCGCCGTGGCCCATCAGGTCGGGGGCGATCACGGTGAAGCGCAGCGCCAGCCGGGGCAGCACCTCACGCCAGGTCCGGGCGCTGCCGGCGATCCCGTGCAGGAGCACCATCACCGGCCCCTCGCCGGCGGCGTAGAACCCGATCTCGTGGCCGTGGATGCGGACGCGCCGCAGCTCCAACCCGCCGTCCCGCTGCATGGGAGTGATCATGGACCCGCCTTCCGGCCCACCGCAACGCGCCTCCCCCACGGCGGCCTCCGGGATCGGGTAGGCTGCGCTTCATGACGGGCACGATCGCGCCCGAGCCCACCGTCGCCTTCCGGACCTGCCCGCTCTGCGAGGCCACCTGCGGGCTGGAGCTGACGCTGGAGAACGACCGCGTCACCCACGTCCGGGGCGACCGCCGGCACGTCTTCAGCAAGGGCTACATCTGCCCCAAGGGCGCCGCCTTCGGCGAGCTGGTGGACGACCCCGACCGGCTCCGCCGGCCCCTGGTCCGCGACGGCGACGGCTGGCGGGAGGTCGGCTGGACCGAGGCCTTCGCCGCGATCGAGGCCGGCCTCCGGCCGATCATCGAGAACCACGGCCACGACGCCGTCGGGGTCTACATCGGCAACCCCAGCGTCCACACCATGGCCGGAGTCCAGTACCTGGTCCCCCTGGTGCGGGCGCTGCGTACCCGGAACAGCTTCTCCGCCGCCACCGTCGACCAGATGCCCAAGCACGTGTCCTGTGGCCTGATGTTCGGCGACCCGCTGGCGATGCCGGTGCCGGACATCGACCGCACCGACTTCCTCCTGATCCTGGGCGCCAACCCCTGGGAGTCCAACGGCAGCCTCTGCACCGCCGCCGACTTCCGGGGCCGGCTCAAGGCCATCCAGGCCCGCGGCGGCCGCTTCGTGGTGGTCGACCCGCGCCGCACCCGGACGGCGGCGGAGGCCGACGAGCACATCTTCATCCGGCCCGCCACCGACGTCTTCCTGCTTTTCGCCATCGTCCACACCCTGTTCGACGAAGGGCTGGTGGACCTTCCACCCTACCGATCGGGATCGGCGGGGGACCCGGGTGGCGGACTGGCCGAGCACCTGAACGGCGTCGAGGACGTCCGGCGCCTGGCCCTGGACTTCCCCGCCGAGCGGGTGGCGGCCACCTGCGGCATCCCGGCGGAGCGCATCCGCGGGCTGGCCCGCGAGCTGGCGGCGGCCCCCACGGCGGCGGTCTACGGACGGGTCGGCACCTGCCAGGTGGAGTTCGGCACGCTGGCGTCCTGGCTGGTGGACGTGATCAACGCGCTGACCGGCAACCTCGACCGCCCCGGCGGCGCGATGTGGCCGCTGGCCGCCCACCGCCCCCGCCGCAAGGGCGGCAAGGGCTTCGCGATCGGCCGCTGGAAGAGCCGGGTACGGGGCCAGCCGGAGACCTTCAGCCAGCTCCCGGTGGCGGTGCTGGCGGAGGAGATCGACACCCCCGGCGAGGGCCGCATCAGGGCGATGGTCACCTACGCCGGCAACCCGGTCGTCTCCACCCCCAACAGCGGCCGGCTCGACGCCGCCCTGGCCGGCCTGGACTTCATGGTCAGCGTCGACCCCTACCTCAACGAGACCACCCGCCACGCCGACGTCATCCTGCCCCCCACCGACTCCACCCGCGTCGGCCACTACGACTTCGCCTTCCTGGAGCTGGCGGTGCGCAACTACGCCGCCTACTCCCCGCCGGTGCGGAGCCAGGACCCCGGCGGCATGGACGACTCCGGCATCCTGGCCCGCCTGGCCGCGGTGATCGCCGGCCTGGGCCCGCAGGCCGATGTGGCGGCGATCGAGGAGAGCATGATCCGCCACCTGCTGGACCGCGCCGCCGGCGACCCCGACTCGAGCGTCGCCGGCCGCGACGTCGACGAGCTGCGGGCGCTGGTCACCGGCGACAACGCCAACGAGCGGCTGCTGGACGTCGCGCTGCGCACCGGAGCCTACGGCGACGGCTTCGGCGCCGACCCCGAAGGGCTGTCGCTGGCCAAGCTCAAGGCCAACCCCCACGGCGTCGACCTGGGCCCGCTGACGCCCCGGGTCCCCGACGTCCTGCGCACCGCCAGCGGCAGGGTCGAGCTCTGCCCGCCGGCGCTGGCCGCCGACGTGCCCCGGCTGCTGGCCCGGCTCGACGCCCCGGCCGATGGCCTGCTCCTGGTCGGCCGCCGCCACCTGCGCTCCAACAACAGCTGGATGCACAACGTCCCGATGCTGATGACCGGCAAGCCGCGCTGCACCCTCCAGGTCCACCCCGAGGACGCCACCCGGCTGGGGCTGGAGGACGGGGGCCCGGCCAGGGTCGAGTCGCGCGTGGGCGCCGTGGTGGCGCCGGTCGAGGTGACGGCCGAGGTGATGCCGGGCGTCGTCAGCCTGCCCCACGGCTGGGGTCACGACCTTCCCGGGACCCGCCTCAACGTCGCCGCCGCCCAGCCCGGGGTCAACAGCAACATCCTGGCCGACGATCAGGCGATCGACCCGCTCTCCGGCAACGCGGTGCTCGACGGGATTCCCGTCAGCGTCACGCCCGCCCTGGTACCGGCGCCGGCCTGACCCCGGCGGGCACCCTAGAGCGCCCGCATCCGGTTGTTCTTGGGCAGGTGCTCGACCTCGGCCAGCCCGAGCGCCTCCAGCAGCGGCGGCATGTACATCCCGAAGCGGCCGCGCAGCCCCTTCTTGATCCCGTACCAGCCGCCCACCGGGTTGCCCTCCGAGCGGCCCCAGGCCTCGACGGTGCCCTCGGCGGCCGGCTTCTGCTCGTCGGCGCTGCCCAGCGGCATCCAGTCGCCGTGGGCCTTGAGCATGGCGTGCAGGTCTTCGATCGCGCGCAGGTGGTAGCGCAGCTGGGTGCCGCCGACCTGGCAGACGATGGCCGGCGGGTCGAGGTCGGGGTCACGGTACATCTGGTACTGCGACGAGCCGCTGGGGGTGGTCAGCTGCCAGGGGTCGTCCTTGGTGCCTGATCCGTTGGCCATCTGCGTGCCCTCCTGTGCTTTGATGCTGGCTGCTCAGCCTATATCGTGGCGGGACCGGACAACCCCGCCAACCTGGAGGTCGGAACCCGATGAAGTTCTTCGAGGCCACCGCGGACATCAAGGCCAGCCCGGAGACGGTCTGGAGCATCATCACCGACGGCCCCGGCATGACCGGCTGGGACTCCGGGATCGACCGGGTCGAGGGCACCATCGCTCCCGGCGAGACGATCAGGCTGTTCGTCAAGGTCAACCCCGGCAA
>DASZGP010000082.1:0-9119 GCA_035938695.1 Candidatus Dormiibacterota bacterium
CCGCCACCAGCAGCCGCGCCCCCTCGCCCAGGCCGTTCTCGGAGCGGAAGTACCCGGCCAGGTTGATCCCCGGCAGCAGCTGCTCGCCGGGCGCGTCGCGGGGCGCCTGAGGCGCGCTTCCAGCGCTGGCGCGAGGCGCAATAGTCAAGGTGGCGTGAAGTCTAGGGCACCGCCGCGACGGCGACGGCGGCGCCGGTCGGGGCGCTCGGGCGGCGCCCAGGGTAGCTATAGTCTCCCCGGGATGTCAGCCACCGACGCGCCGCGGCCCGACGTCGACGCGCTCCTCGCCCGCCTGCGCGAGACCGTCGCGGAGCGCCACCGCTCGGGCGAGTACCCGCCCGGGCTGGAGCGCGAGCTGGGGGAGCACTACCGGCGCATCGCCGGCGGCCACGGGCGCGACCGCGACGGCCTGCGCCGCCTGCTCCAGCAGCTCGACAACGCCAGCGACTTCGGCGTCCACCGCATCGTCAGCGTCTCCGGGGCGCCCCTGGGCAGCCAGATCCACCGGACCATCGGCAAGGTGGTGGTGCGCCAGACCGAGGGCGTCCTCAACCAGGTCAGGGACTTCGCCGACGCCACCCGGGCGGTGCTCCTGGCGCTGGTCGACGCGCAGCCCAACCTGGGCTCCACGGTCGCCGACCTGACGGCCCGGATCGACGCCCTGATGGACCGCCTGGCGGCCTACGAGCGGATGCCCGACGACGCCCCCGGCTGGACCCGCGAGCTGGCGGCCCGGGTCGGCCGCCTGGAGGCCGAGCTGGGGATGGCCGGCCCGGGGTACTCCACCACGGCCTTCGGCGACCGCTTCAGGGGCTCGGTGGAGGAGATCACGGCGCGGCTGCGGCCGGTGGCCGCGCGCTTCGCCGGCCTCGAGCCGGTGCTCGACCTGGGCTGCGGGCGGGGCGAGATGCTGGAGCTGCTCCGGGAGCTCAAGGTCGAGGCCCGCGGGGTCGACATGGACGCCGAGCTGGTCGAGAGTGCCCGGTCCCGCGGCCTCGACGTCAGCCTCGGCGACCTCGTCGCCCACCTGGCCTCGGCGGCCGACGGCTCGCTCGGCGGAATCTACCTGGGCCAGGTGGTGGAGCACCTGCCGGCGCGGGTCCTTGACCGGGTGGTGGCCGACGCCGCCCGCAAGCTGCGGCCCGGCGGCCGGCTGATCTTCGAGACCCTCAACCCGGCGACCCTCTTCGTCCACTCCCACGCCCTCTTCCTGGACCCCACCCACGTCCGCCCCGTCCACCCCCTCTTCGGCGACTGGCTGGTGCGCCAGCACGGCTTCACCAAGGTCGACCTGGAGTGGCACTCGGAGCTGGCCCCGGAGGATCGGCTGGCCCCGATCCCGGCCGGCTCGGGCCTGCCGGAGGCGGCCCGCGAGGTGATCAACGCCAACGTCATGCGCCTCAACGTGGTGGTCTTCGGTCCCCAGGACTACACCCTGATCGCGACCCGGTAGGGCCGTGGAGATCCATCAGATCCTGGTCGGGGCGGCCTACGGGGACGCCATCACCAACGAGGCCCTGGCGCTCCGGACGCTGCTCCGCGGCGCGGTTCCCAGCGAGATCTACGCCTACCACCGCGACGGCCGGGTGCCCGGGGTCCGCCCCCTCAGCGAGTACCGCCGCCTGCCCTCGGCGCGGCAGGGCGGCAACCTCCTGATCTTCCACTCCTCGATCGGCGAGCCACGGGTGGCGGAGTTCCTCTCCAGCCGGGCCGAGCGGCTGATCGTGCGCTACCACAACATCACCCCGGCGGCGATGTTCGAGGCCGTCGACCCGGTCTTCGCCAGCTTCCTGGAGGGCGGGCGGCGGGAGCTGATGAGCCTCAAGGACCACGCCATCCTGGCCCTCGCCGACTCCCGCTTCAACCAGCTCGAGCTGATGGCCGCGGGCTATGCCGACACCGTGGTGGTGCCCCTGGTACTGGACTACCCCGCGCTGGTCGGGGCGCCGGTGGTGCCGCCCCGCGCGGTGCCCCTGCCGGGGCCCGACGGGGGCCCGGTGGTGACCTTCGTCGGCCGGGTCTCGCCCAACAAGAACCACCCCGACCTGCTCGCCGCCTTCCACGTGCTCAAGACCTACCGGCGCTGGGACGCCCACCTGTACCTCGCCGGCCGGGCCCACAGCGGCGACTACCGGGCCACCCTGGACCGCTACGTCCAGGCGCTCGGGCTGATCGACGTGCACCTCACCGGCAGCGTCAGCGAGAGCGACCTGGTCGCGCTCTACCGCCGCAGCGACGTCTTCCTCTGCCTCTCGCGGCACGAGGGCTTCTGCGTCCCGCTGGTGGAGGCGATGGGCTTCGGCGTCCCCATCGTGGCCTGGGGCGAGACCGCGGTCGGGGAGACCCTGGACGGCGCCGGGGTGGTGCTCGACTCGCCCGACCCGGTGCTGGCGGCGGAGGCCGTCGCCGCGGTGCTGGAGGACGGCGGGCTGCGCGCCGACCTGGTCGCCCGGGGGCGCCGGCGCTTCGAGGACTTCGCCCCCCAGCGGACCGGGGCGGCCTTCCTGGAAGCCGTCCTCTCGGTGGCCTGATTGAAGCTGCTGTTCGTCGTCCAGCGCTACGGCCGGGAGGTCTTCGGCGGCGCCGAGGCCTTCACCCGGCAGCTCTCCGGCAAGCTCGCCGGCCGGGGCCACCAGGTCGAGGTGCTGACCTCCTGCGCGATCGACTACAGCGAGTGGCGCAACGGCTACCCGGCGGGCGACGAGGTCCTCGACGGCGTCCTGGTCCACCGCCTGCCGGTGACCCGGCCCCGCGACCCCGGCCAGTTCGCCTCGATCCACCGCCGGGTCTTCGGGTCGCCGGGCTGGCCGGCGACCATGGTCCAGGAGGAGTGGCTGCGGCTGGAGGGCCCCTGGCTGGCGGGCCTGCCCGGCTGGCTGGCGGCGCGCTCGGCGGCCTACGACGCCAACATCTTCGTCACCTACCTCTACTGGCCGACCTGGGCCGGGCTGAAGGTGGCGGCGGCCCCCACCGTGCTCCATCCCACCGCCCACGACGAGCCGCCCGCCTACCTGCCGCTGTTCGACGAGATGTTCCGGCTGCCCGACGCCTTCGGCTTCCTGACCCCCGAGGAGGCCGACTTCGTCCGCCGGCGATTCCGGGTCGACCGTCCCAGCATCGTCAGCGGCATCGGCATCGACCTCGACCAGCCCGGCGACGAGGCCGCCTTCCGGCGCCGCTTCGGCCTCGGCGACGATCCCTACCTGGCCTGCGTCGGGCGCACCGACCCCGGCAAGGGCTCGCCCGAGCTGTTCGACTTCTTCGTGGCCTACCGGCGGCGCCATCCCGGTCCCCTCAAGCTGGTCTACATCGGGGAGGAGGTCTACCCGCTGGAACGCCACCCCGACGTGGTGATGACCGGCTTCGTCGACGAGGAAACCCGCACCGCCGGGATCCGGGGCGCCACCGTGCTGGTCCAGCCGTCCTATTACGAGAGCTTCTCGCTGGTCCTGGTGGAGGCCTGGGCGGAGGCGGTGCCGGCGCTGGTGCAGGGGGAGTGCGCGGTCCTCGCCGGGCAGTGCCGGCGGGCCGCCGGCGGCCTGCCCTACCGTGGCTACGCCGAGTTCGAGGCGGCCGTCGAACTGCTCCTGGGCGACGCCGGGCTGCGCCGCCAGCTGGGCCAGGCCGGGCGGGCCTACGTCCGGGCCAACTACCGCTGGGAGGTGATCCTGGAGCGCTACGAGGCCTTCCTGGAGGGCCTCCGCCACCTCCGCGCCAGGGTCGGCCCGGCGCTGCTGACCGTCCCGGCCGCCGCGCCGACGGTCAGGTAAACTCGCCCCCGATGACAAAGGCGCTGGTCACCGGGGTCACCGGGCAGGACGGCTCGTACCTCGCGGAGCTGCTCCTGGAGAAGGGCTACGAGGTCCACGGCATCGTCCGCCGCTCCAGCTCCATGAACCGGGGCCGCATCGACCACCTGCGCAAGTCGCTGGGCTCGCTCTCCGACGGCCTCGCCCTGCACTACGGCGACCTGGCCGACGGCTCGACCCTGAACCAGGTGGTCAAGACCATCAAGCCCGACGAGATCTACAACCTCGGCGCCCAGAGCCACGTCCGGATCAGCTTCGACATGCCGGAGTACACCGCCGAGGTGGCCGGGGTGGGCACGCTGAGGCTGCTCGACGCGATCCGCAACGGCGGCTTCGAGTCGAGGTTCTACCAGGCCTCCTCCTCCGAGATGTTCGGCAGCACGCCGGCCTCGGCCCAGGGCGAGGACACCCCCTTCCACCCCCGCAGCCCCTACGCCGTGGCCAAGGTCTTCAGCTACTGGATCACCGTCAACTACCGCGAGTCCTACGGGATGCACACCAGCAACGGCATCCTCTTCAACCACGAGTCGCCGCGCCGGGGCGAGAACTTCGTGACCCGCAAGATCACCCGCGGCCTGGCCCGGATCCTGAGCCGGAAGGAGGACAAGCTGGTCCTCGGCAACCTCGAGGCGGCCCGCGACTGGGGCTACGCCAAGGACTACGTCGAGGCCATGTGGCTGATGCTGCAGCAGCCCGAGGGCGACGACTACGTGGTCGCCACCGGCGAGTCGCACACCATCCGCGAGTTCCTCGAGGCCAGCTTCGGGATGGTCGGCCTGGACTGGAACGACTACGTCACCCAGGATCCCAAGTTCTTCCGCCCGGCGGAGGTCGACTACCTCCACGGCGACTACACCAAGGCCCGCACCAGGCTGGGCTGGACCCCGCGGACCAGCTTCCAGGAGCTCGTCCGCCTGATGGTGGTGGCCGACCTGGAGCAGGAAGGCCTCGACCCGGAGAAGCACGTAAAGCTGTGACCTCCGCCCCTCTTGGGGGGCGCGGCTCTTACCGTTTTGCGACCCACCCCGCTGGCCGATCCCGGGTTCGGCGTGCCTTAATGGGCGGTGGAGCGATGTTGGGATCGAGCAGGGTCGACCGGGTGGACCCGCGCCGGCCGGCGGGCCGCCGCTGGGCACCGCTGGTGGCCGGGCTGGCGCTGCTGCCGGCGCTCACGGGCCTCGGCCCGCTGGCCGCCCACGCCGCCGCCTCGGCCTCCCCGGGCCAGGTCCACGCCCTCACTCCGGCCCGGCTGGTCGACACCCGGATCGGCCTCGGCGGCATTCCCCGGCTGGGACCGCGCCAGGCGGTCGACATCCCCGTCGGGGGTCACGCCGGCGTGCCCCGGGGCGCCGCCGGGGCGGTGCTCCAGGTCACCGTGGCCAATGGCGGCGCGGTGGGCTGGCTGGGGGTGGTCCCGGCGGGCACGGCGACGCCGCCGGGGGTCTCCACGGTCAACTGGGCGCCGGGGCAGGCGGTCACCAACCTCACCGTGGTCCCGCTGGCCGGCGGGGCGGTGCGGGCCTACAACGACGCGGGCACCGTCGAGCTGATCGTGGACGTCATGGGCTGGGTCTCGGCGGCCGGCGCCGGCGACGGTTCGGGCGGGATGCGCCCGCTCTATCCGGCCCGCATCCTCGACACCCGCAGCGGCATCGGCGGGGTCTCCGGCCGCCTCGGTCCGGGCCAGACGCTGACCGTCCCGGTTGCCGGCCACGGCAACGTGCCGGCCGCGGGGGCCGCGGCCGCGGTCCTCAACCTGACGGTGACCAACAGCGACGCCTGGAGCTACCTCACCGTCTACCCCCACGGGGCCACCCGCCCCAACACCTCCAACCTCAACTTCGACGCCGGTGAGACCCGCGCCGGGCGGGCCATCGCCGGGCTCGGGGGTGGCGCCGTCGATGTCTACAACGCCTTCGGCAGCACCGACCTGGTGGTCGACGTCTCGGGCTGGGTCAGCGACGCCGGCGGGGCCTCGGCCGGCGGCGGCGACCTGACCCTGGTGGCCCCCACCCGGATCATGGACACCAGGACCGGGGCCGGCCAGGCGGCGCCGGGGCGGCCGGCGTCGCTGCAGGTCGCGGGGATCGCCGGGGTGCCGGCCGGCGGCGTCGCGGCGGTGCTGGTCAACCTGACCGCGGTCGGCGCCACCGGCTGGGGCTACCTGGCCGCCTTCGCCAGCGGCGACGCCCTGCCGCTGGCCTCCGACCTGAACTTCGCCGGGACCGGCGCGGTGCCCAACCTGGCGGTGCTGCCGGTCGGCGCCGACGGCCGGGCCAACCTCTTCCCCAGCCTGGCCTCGGCCGACCTCCTGGTCGACCTGGTCGGCTGGTTCGGCGCCGCTCCCGCCGCCGGGCCCCCTCCCGGCGCGCCGGTGATCACCTCGGCCGACGCCGTCGTCCCCGACCGGATCGCCCTGGTCTGGCAGCCGCCGGCCGGCACCGCCGGCCAGCTGGCCGGCTACACCATCGGCGTCAGCCCGGGCGGGCTGCAGTGGCCCGTCGACCCCGGCCACGTCTCGGCGACCCTCACCGGCCTGGCCTGCGGGGCCACCTACACGGTCACGGTGCGGGCCAGCAACGGCGCCGGCTCCGGCCCCGCCTCGGCCGCCTCGCCGGCGGTCCAGCTGGTCTGCCCGGCGCCGCCACCGCCGACCTCACGCTCCCTGGCGGTGCCCTACTACCACCAGCAGCATTCGCTCGACTGCGAGGCGGCGGCGCTCCAGATGGCGCTGGCCTACCGGGGCGTCTCGACCTCCCAGGACGCCATCCTGGGGGCCATGGGGACCGACGCCCGCCGGCCCTACTGGGACTCCAGCGGCCTGCGCTGGGGCGACCCCTACGTCGCCTTCGTCGGCGACGTCAACGGCTACGAGGGCGCCGGCTACGGCGCATCGTCGGGCTACGGCGTCTACTTCCCGCCGGTGGTCGCCGCCGCCCAGGCCTTCGGCGGCGCGGTGGCCGCGGCCGGTGAGAACGTGCCCGCCGATCAGGTCTACCAGGCGGTCCTCGACGGCCACCCGGCGGTGGTCTGGGTGGCCTTCAACTGGTCCCCCCACGCCACCGGCAGCTACCTCGCCTTCGACGGCCGGCGGGTGATGTACGGCGCGCCCTACGAGCACGCGGTGACGGTGATCGGGGTCACCCCCGACAGCGTCGAGATCAACAACCCCGAGTACGGCCACGAGTGGGTCAGCCGGTCGACCTTCGAGGCCAGCTACGCGATGTTCGACCGGATGGCGGTGATCCTCTAGCCGCTAGCTGACCCAGCCCGCAAGGTCGACCACGAAGTCGGCGCTGCCGGCCGAGTTGTAGATCTGGACCCCGCCGTCGGGCCCGATCGGCACGATGTTGAGGTTGGCGGCCGTGATCCCCGCGTTCCAGTTCAGGTCGGAGGTCGGCGGGGGGATGCCGGGGCTCTGGGTGTTGGCCCAGTCCGACATGTAGCTCCAGGCCGTGGTGTTGGTCGCCGTGATGTTGAGGACGATCGCCCGGGGCGGGATCGCGGCCTGCATCGAGGGCACCCCCTGGCCGGTCATCTGCAGGGTCAGGATGCCGCCGGGGCCGCGGGTGGTCCCGTTGGTGCGGCTGTCATAGAGCCGCGTGGGGGAGAGGGCGGTGAGCCGGCCGGTGCTGTCATTGGGGCCGCTGGAGTCGGTCAGCCAGCCGTGGACGTCGACGATCAGGTCGGCCCTGGCGATGGCGTTGTAGAGGCTGATCCGCCCGCCCTGGCCGAGTGGCACGACGACCCGGTTGCTGACCACCTGGCCGGGGTCGAAGTTGATCGAGGAGGTGGTCGGGGTGGGGCTGCCGTCGGCCGCCGGGTAGACGGCCGCCCAGCCGCCGCGAGCGGCGCCGTCGAGCGCGGTCAGCTGGAGCTCCACCGCTTCGGCGCCGGTCGCCGGGACGCCCCCGGCCCCGGCCACCTGGAGGTCGATGCGCTGGCCCGGGGCCATCGAGCCGGTGTTGCGGGTGTCGAGGATCCGGGTCGGCGTCACCGGCCGGTAGGCGCCGGCGGCGGCCGGCGCCGCGTAGTAGCCGACCAGGTCGACGATCGCCTGGACCGTGCCCAGGGCGTTGGACACCCGGACCCGGCCGCCGCTGCCGACCATCGCCAGGACCAGGTTGGCGGCCGCCACCCGCGACCGGTCGACGTTGAGGTTGGAGGTGCCCGAGGTCGCGCTGCCGCTGGGCTCGACCGCCAGCCAGGTGGTGCCGCTGGGGTTGGCCGCGGTCAGGTTGAGCAGGACCGAGGTGACCCCGCTGGCGGGGACGCCGGCCACCCCGGTGACCTGGAGGTCGAAGCTGGCGCCCGGCCCCAGGGGCCCGCCGTGGCCGCCCAGCCCGGTGCGGGTGTCGGCGATCCGCACCGGCCCGACCGGGTTGTAGGTGGCGGGCGGCGCCGGTGGCGCGCTGAACAGCTTCTGGCCGATCACGTTCCAGAGGTCGGTGTAGCCGTGGTCGTAGCCCAGGGCCCAGATCCCGGTGCCCCGGATGCCGCGGGAGTTGACCAGGTCGTACTTGGCCCCGATCGACCGCGCGTTCTCGTAGTAGCTCTCGCGGTTGCTGTTGTGGTTGCCCCCGCAGGGGTCGCCCGATCCCGGGCTGAACCAGGCCGCCCAGGGGGTCGAGGAGGCGGCATCCCAGTTCTGGACCAGGTTGTCGGGAGCCCCGGCGGCGCAGGCCAGGTCGGCCTGGGTGTCGGCGTAGGTCGCCGCCACCCGGCCCGCGAACTGGGCCGAGCTGAGCGGGGGCGAGAAGGCCTGGTTGTCGGTGCTGAACTTCCAGCCGTAGTAGCCCACCCCCAGGATCACCTTGCGGGGGTCGCCGGCCTTGGCCACGTACTGGTCCACCGAGAGGGTGTCGGTATAGGTGTAGCTGCCGGCCAGCGGCGCGTCGGGGGCGTCGGTCTCCCCGGTCATGTCGTAGGCCATGATGAAGAAGGCGTCGACGCTCGGCGCCAGGCTGTCGATGCGCATGAAGCCCGAATCCCAGCTGGCCGAGCCGCTGTAGCTGCAGACGGTCAGGGTGGCGCCCGGCAGGGCCTGCTTGAGCTGCCGGTCGAGGTTGGCGATCCAGCTGGTGTACTGCTGCTGGAGGTTGGGGTAGTTGGAGCTGGTGCTGCCCTCGAAGTCCACGTTGACCCCGTCCCAGCCGCGCCCCCGGACCGCGTTGACGGTGTTGGTGATGGCGTTCTGGGCGGCCGTGGGGTTGCCGGTGATGGCGTTGATGTCGGGGTCGTCGAAGCTCTTGACCACCAGCACCACGCGGTCGCCGGCGCGGTGGGCGCGGTCGGCCAGGTCGGCCAGGG
>DASZGP010000083.1:0-5065 GCA_035938695.1 Candidatus Dormiibacterota bacterium
GATCGGCGCGCTGGCGGTCGTCGGCGGGGTCGCGATGGGGTGCCTGGCCTCGGCGATCCTGGTGCTGAACAACATCCGCGACATCGAGACCGACGAGGCGGCCGGCAAGCGCACCCTGGCGGTGCGGCTGGGGCGTCCGGCGTCGCGGGTGATGCTCGGCGCGCTGTTCGGCGCCGCCCTGGTCGCGGCGGTCCTGCCGGCGGCGGTGGGACTGGCCGGGCGCCTCTCCTTCCTGGCCGGGCTCAGCCTCCCGCTGACGCTGCGTCCGTTGCGGGCCTCCGGCGAGACCGGGGGCCCGCCCCTGATCGCCGGGCTCAAGGCGGCGGCGCGGATGCAGGTGGTCTACGCCCTCCTCTGGGCGCTGGGGATGCTGCTCCCGTGATCCCCTCCCCGCTGCCCGGCCTGGCCCCGGTCCGGATCGGCGCGGCGCGGCTGGTGCGGGTCCGGGTGCCGTACACGGCGGCGCTCGGCGGGTCGTTCGGCCCGAGCTACCAGGGGGTCCTCCTTGCGCTCGAGGGCCAGGGACCGGAGGGGAGGCTGACGGGATGGGGAGAGGCCCCGGCGCTGAGCGCCCGGGGGATGTCGGCCGCCGCGGTGGAGGCCGCGCTGGCGCGGGCGGTGGGGGCGCTGGCGGGCGTTTCGGTGGGCGGCGTCATGGATGTCGAGGCGCGGCTGGAAGCGCTGGAGGACGCCGAGCCCCACCCGTCGCCGGCCGGCGAGGCCGGGACGTCGAGGCAGGCCGAGGCCCCGGCCGCCCTGCCGGCGCCCTCCCGGAACGCCCTGGAAACCGCGCTGCTCGACCTCCTCGGCCGCGCCAACGGCCTTTCGCTGGCCGACCTGCTCGGCGGCCGGCGCCGCGACACGGTGGAATGCAACGCGCTGGTCCTGGGCCAGCGCCCGGAGGCGGTGGCGGTCGAGGTGGCCGGCCTGCGCGCGCGGGGGTTCACCACCGTCAAGCTGAAGGCCAGCCCGCTCTGGCACGCCGACCCGGCGATCGCCGTCCGCTTCGAGCTTGAGCGCCTGGCGGCCGCGCGCTGGTCGGGAGGCCCCGGCCTCCGGCTCCGCCTGGACCTGAACTGCCTGGACTCCGACCTCGCCGAGCTGGCGGTGGCGAGCCTCGCACGGGAGGGGCTCGAAGTGCTTGAGCAGCCCCTGCCCGCGACGGCCGGTCTCGCGGAGTGGGCGGGCCTGGCGGCGTGGTCGGCCTCGCCGCTGGCGGCCGACGAGTCCCTGGCGGATCGCGACCTCGCCCCCCGACTTCCCGACGCCGGCGTGGGCCTGGCGATCAAGCTGGCCACCGTCGGTGGCCCGCTCGCCGCGCTCCGCCTGGCGCGCGCCGCGGCCGCCGCCCGGCGCCCGGTGCCGGTGCTGCTCTCGACCTCGATGGAGACCGCGGTCGGGGTGGCGGCGGCGGTGCAGGTGGCGGCGGCGATGGAGCCCCCGCCGCTGGCCTGCGGGCTCGACACGCTGCGCTTCCACCGCGCCGCCGAGGGGCAGGGCGGTGGCCGTGGTGAAGCCCGGAGCGGCGGCCTCGACTGGTCGGGGGCCCACGTCGAGGTGCCCGGCGGCCCGGGGCTGGGGATGGCGCCGTCAGGCGCCGATATCGCTCGTTGGACGGCGCGCGATTGACCTCAGCCGGTCGCCTCCAAGAACCCGCGCAGCGCCCTGACGAAACGCTCCGGTTGCTCCAGGTGGACGGCGTGGCCGGCGTCCGGCACCACCTCCAGCCGCGCGCCGGGGATCGCGGCCACCAGGCGCTCGGCATAGTCGCGATATCGCCGGTCCGCCTCCCCCGCGACGGCCAGGGCGGGTCGGTCGAATCCCGCCAGCCGACCCCAGACCGGCTCCATCGCCCCGGCGCCCATCCCGCGCAGCGACGCCGCCAGCCCCTCGGCGCGATTGGCGCGCCGGGCCTGTTCGAGCCGGCCCAGGACCTCCGGCCCGCGCCGCGCCAGGCCGGCGAAGAGCGGCAGGGCGGCCCAGTGCTCAGCGAAGGCCTCCACCCCCTCAGACTCGATCCTCACCGCCAGCTCCTCGTCGGCGGCCCGGCGCGGCCCCCGCTCCTCCTCCGCCAGCCCGGCATGGGCGCTGACCGCCACGACCGAGAGCAGGCGCCCGGGGAGGCGCGCGGCCAGGTGGAGGGCCAGGCGGCCACCCATGGAGTAGCCCACCAGGTGGGTGGCGCCGATCCCCAGCCGGTCCCAGAGCCCGGCCAGGTCGGAGGCGCAGGCGGCCATGGTGTGCGGCGCGTCCGGCGCGGCGACGGTCAGGCCATGGCCGCGCAGGTCCGGCAGCACGGTGGTGAAGCCCTCTCCCAGCAGGCCGACGACCTCGTTCCAGCTTACGCCGCGCTGGCTGAAGCCGTGCAGGAAGGTGACCGGGGGACCGTCGCCGGCCGCCTGATAGGCAAGGTCGACGTCCGGCAGCATGAGACGGGGCATCCCGCAGATCGTCGCAGACCGGGCGGCGCGGTATGAGCGGAGCCGACGTCACCCAGCGCTTCGCCGCGACCTTCGTGGACGAGCTGGTGGCCGGCGGGCTCCGCGAGGTCTGCATCGCTCCGGGATCGCGCTCGGCGCCGCTGGCGATGGCCTTCGCCCGCGAGCCGCGGCTGCGCACCCTGGTCCACATCGACGAGCGCTGCGCGGCCTTCTTCGCGCTCGGCCTGGCCCAGGCGACGGGACGCGTGGTCGCCGTCCTCTGCACCTCGGGGACCGCGGCCGCCGAGCTTCACGCGGCGGTGGTCGAGGCGCACCACGGGCGCGTCCCGCTGCTGGCGCTGACCGCCGATCGCCCGCCCGAGCTGCGCGACAGCGGCGCGCCCCAGACCATCGACCAGCTCCGGATATATGGCACCGCCACCCGCTGGAGCTTCGATCCCGGCCCGCCCGCCGACCTCCCGGACGTGGCCAGGGTCTGGCGCCGCCTGGCGGCGCGGGCGATGGCCACCGCCCTCGGCGGCGCGGGACAGCCCGCCGGTCCGGTGCACCTCAACCTGCCCTTCCGGGAGCCACTGGTGCCTCCGCCGGCCGCCGCTCCGGCGATCGCCACCACCGCGGCCCCGCCGCCCTCGGTCATGGTCGCGTCCGCGGGGGCCGCGCCGCCACCCCCGGTCGTCCGCGATCTGGCCGCCACCCTGCGCGTGTCCAGCCGCCCAATGATCGTGGCCGGCGGGATGCCGGCCGGAGGCGGGCGGTCCAGGGCCGGGGAGGCGTTGGCCGAGGCCGTCGACGCCCTGGCCGAGGCGACCGGAGCGGTGGTCCTGGCCGAGCCCACCTCCCAGCTGCGCCGCCCCGGCGTCGGCGGGCTGGCGATCGCCTACGATGCGCTGCTGCGCATCCCGGAGTTCGCGGCCGCCCACCACCCCGACCTGGTGATCAGGCTCGGAGCTCCGCCAACCTCCAGGAGCCTCAACCAGCACCTGGCGGCCGCGCACCCGGCGCGATTCGCGCTGATCGACCCCGACGGCGGCTGGCTGGACCCCGACGCGCTGGCCACCGACGTGATCCGCGCCGACCCCCTGGCGACCCTCGACGCGATGGTGTCGGAAATACGGGGGCAGGCGGCGGCGGCGCGGGATGGCCGGACGCCGCCACCGGCGCTCCGTGGCGAGACTGCGGATGCGGCCCAGGCCCGTGCCGGCACGGCGGCCGCCCGAGCCCGCGCGGCCTGGCGTCAGAGCTGGTCGGACGCCGACGCCGGCGCCGGCGCGGCGATCACCTCCGCGCTGGCCGCCGCCCCCCTTTTCGAGGCCCACGCCGTCCGCGCCCTGGCCACGGCTCTGCCTCCCGGCGCGCAGGTCGTGGTCGGTTCCAGCATGGCCATCCGCGACGTCGACACCTTCTGGCCGGCGTCCGGCGCCCGGCTGCTGGCCAACCGCGGCGCCAACGGCATCGACGGCTTCGTCTCCACCGGCCTGGGGGTGGCCGCGGCGGGCGCCGGGCCGGTGGCGGTGCTCTGCGGCGACCTCACCCTGTACCACGACATGAACGGCCTCTGGGCGGCGCGGCGGCACGGGCTCAGCCCGGTCTTCGTGGTCCTCGACAACAACGGCGGCGGGATCTTCTCATTCCTGCCCCAGGCCGAGCATCCCGACGTCTTCGAGGAGGTCTTCGGCACCCCGCTGGGACTCGACCTGGAGAAGGTCGCGGCCCTCTACGACCTGCACCACCAGCTTGTGGACCGGGCCGAGGACGTCGAACCGGCGATCCGCGCGGCATTCGCGTCGGGACGCGCCGCGATGGTCCAGGTCCGGTTCGGCCGCGCGGGCAGCGTCGGCGCCCACCGGGACTGCTGGGGCGCCGTCGCCGAGGCGCTCGGAGGCTAGCCGCCGAGGGCGCCGATCAGGGCCCGCAGCTTCAACTCGGTCTCGGCCAGCTCGGCGGAGGCGTCGGAATCGGCCATCACCCCGACCCCGGCGTAGAGCCGGGCGCCGTCCTCCCAGAGCAGCCCGCAGCGCAGCGCGACGGCGAACTCACCGTCGCCCCCGGCGTCCATCCAGCCCACCGCGCCGGCGTACCAGCCGCGCTCCAGGCCCTCCAGCTCGTCGATCAGGGCCAGCGCCGGAGCCAGCGGGGCGCCGCCCACGGCGGGCGTCGGCTGGAGGGCCGCGCATACCTCCAGGGCATTGGCCGGCGGGTCGGCAAGCTCGGCCCGCAGCGTGGTCGCGAGGTGCTGGATGTTGGTGAACCGGACGACCTCCGGCGTGTCGGAGGCTTCGACCCGGCGGGCCAGCGGGGACAGCGCCTCGACCATCGCGGCCACCACCACGGCGTGCTCGTGGCGGTCCTTGGGGCTGGCCAGGAGCGCGGCGGAGAGCGCCTCGTCCTCGCCCTCGTCGGCGCCGCGCCGGGCCGACCCGGCCATCGGCTGGGAGGATGCCACGAGGCCCGAGCGGCGGACCAGCAGCTCCGGCGTGGCCCCCACCAGCGCGGTGCCGTCGGACCCGGGGACGAGATAGGTGAAGCAGGACGGGTAGGAGGTGCGCAGCGCGCGCAGGACCGCGCCGGCGCCGACCACGCCATCGGCCCGGGCGACCACCTCGCGGGCCAGCACCACCTTCTCG
>DASZGP010000084.1:0-8989 GCA_035938695.1 Candidatus Dormiibacterota bacterium
GCGGGTGCAGCGGGAGCTGGAGCTGCGCGGCTACGCCTCCAAGGTGATGGTCATGCCGGCCTCCACCCACACCTCCGCCGCGGCCGCCGCCGCGATCGGCTGCGAGGTGGGGCAGATCGCCAAGTCGCTGGTCTTCCGGGCCCAGCGCAGCGGCGACCCGATCCTGGTCGTGGCCAGCGGGCCCAACCGGGTCAGCACCGAGCGCCTGGCCCAGCTGCTCTACGAGCCGATCACCCTCGCCGACCCCGAGTTCGTCCGCCAGCACACCGGCTTCAAGGTCGGCGGCGTGCCTCCGCTGGCCCATCCCGAGCCGATGGTCACCCTGGTGGACGAGGACCTGCTGCGCCACCAGACCATCTGGGCCGCCGCGGGGACGCCCTACGCGGTCTTCAGCCTGACCCCCGCGCAGCTGGTCGAGATGACCGGCGGGAGGGTCTGCCGGATCACCTAGCCGGCCGGGGCCGCGGGTCAGACCGTGGCGGGCGCCCGCCAGCCCCGCCGGCCGGCGACCAGGATCAGGTAGATGGCGCTCGGCACCAGGATGAACGAGACCATGCCCAGCTCGAAGAACACCGCCCAATGGCGGCTCATGGCCGAGGCGATCAGGAAGCCGATCAGGATCGAGAGCAGGGGCAGGCTGAACGCCGCGACCAGCTCGGTGCGGCGCCAGACCTTAGACGAGTGGGCCAGCAGCAACCCCAGGATGACCGGCCCGCCGGTGAGGATGGAGAAGGGCAGGAACAGCGGCATCGCGATCATCACCGTCAGCGCGGCGAAGGCCAGCAGGCGGGTGGTGTCGGCGGTCGGCGTGGAGCCCGGGGCCGGGCTGGACCCGGGCCCGGCCGGGCCGGCTTCCCCCGCCGGCACCCCGGCGGCCGTGGACGCACCCGCGGCGGCCAGGCCCTCGGCGACCAGCGCGGACGGCTCGCCCAGGCGGTCGAGGATGTTCAGCAGGTCGGCGTCGCTCTCGCCGTCCAGCTCGGCCCGGGCGTCGGCGATGTGGGCCGTGACGTCGGCGCGCAGCTCGGCGCCGGCATCGCGGCCGACCCCCGTCAGCGCCGCGTCGAGGCGAGCCAGGTAGCCGGCGATGATCTGCTCGGCGTGGGGTGCGGTCATCCTCTTTCTCCTTCTCCTACGAGGGTGTCGACGGCGCTCCGGAAGACCCGCCACTGGGCCCGGAAGGTGTCCAGCGCGCGCTGCCCCTCGGTGGTGATGCGGTAGTAGCGCCGGGGCGGCCCGTCGCTCGACTCGCGCCACTCGGTCTCCACCAGCCCTTCCCTGCGCAGGCGGCTGAGCAGCGGGTAGATGGTGCCCTCGGTGGTCAGCATCCCGTCCACCGCGCCGAGGCGGCGGACCAGGTCGAAGCCGTAGCGCGGCTCGTCCGTCAGCAGGGCCAGGACGCAGTGCTCCAGGGCGCCCTTGCGCATCTGGGTCAGGGAACCGGCGGGCTCGGTCATGGGCATGAGTGTATAGCCCATTACCTTGTTTTGCAAGGCACCCGAGATTGGTCTTCCCTACGCCGGCACCGGCCTCGCGTGCTCGGCGGCGGCGTGCAGGAAGCGGGTCGCCAGGGAGGGGTCCTGGCCGAAGTGGAGGTGGATGTTGCTGGCCAGCAGCCCGGGACGGGCGAAGCCCTCGTGACCGGAGCGGTACCCCTCGGGGTCGGACAGCTCGTAGGCCGGCGGCATGGCGCCGCGGCGGGTGACCTCGGTCCAGTGGAACTCGTGGCCCCGGAGCACGGTGCCGCGGGGGCAGAGCAGGTTGTCGTCGAGGCCGCGGAGGCGGCGGTAGCCCATGGTCAGGGCCTGGGGGCTGGCGTCGACGTCGATCGGCAGCACCCCGGCCATGTCCAGCGGCTCGGGCCGCTCGGCGCCGGGCTCCGCCGGCGGCCGCAGGTGCTCGCCGAGGTAGGCCAGGCCGCCGCACTCGGCGTAGATCGGCAGCCCGTCGAGGGCGGCCTCCCGGATCGCGGCGCGCATCCGGGTGTTCTCCGAGAGCCGGCGGGCGTGGCCGTTGGAGGGCGCGCCGGCGATGTAGAGGGCGTCGGCCGGGGGCACCGCATGGTCGTCGAGGAGGCTGAAGACCACGATCTCGGCGCCGGCCTCGGTGAGCAGCTCCAGGTTCTCCGGGTAGTAGAGGTTGAAGGCCTCGTCGTAAGCCACGCCCAGCCGCACCGGCTCGGAGAGCGCGGCCAGCGGCTCCGGCCGGGGGATGAGGCGGAGCGGACGCGCCTTGGCCGCGATCCGCAGCAGCACGTCGACGTCGACGTGGCGCTCGACGGCGTCGCGGAGGCGCGCGGTGCGCTGGTCCGCCACGGCGCCGGCGGTGGGGGCCCCGCCGCCGGCATCGGCGGCCGGCGCCGCGCTGAGGACCGACCCGGCGCCCGCCGGGGTCGCCGGCCAGGCGGGCTCGGCGGCCAGCCCGGCCAGCTCCGGCAGCATGCCCAGCACCGGCACCCCGGCCAGGCGCCAGACCGCCTCCTCGATCCAGCGTGCCTGCTCCTGGCTCTGGACCCGGTTGAGGATCACCCCCGCGATCCGCACCTCGGGGTCGACGCTCTTGAACCCCAGCGCCACCGCCGCCGCGCTCTGCACGGTGCCGGCGACGTCCAGCACCAGCACCACCGGCGCCTCGATCAGCTTGGCCAGCTCGGCGGTGCTGCCGTCGCTGCCGGCACCCCAGGAGTCGAAGAGGCCGAGCATCCCCTCGACCACCGCCACGTCGGCCTCCTGGCAGCCCCGGTGGAGGCTCTGGAGGAGGGCCTCGCGGCCCAGGATCCAGGGGTCGAGGGCCCGGCAGGCGCCGCCGGCGACGTGGGCCAGGAGCGCGGAGTCGGCGTAGTCGGGACCGACCTTGAAGGGCCGGGCGGCCAGGCCACGGGCCCGCATCGCGGCCAGGATCCCGGCGGTCACGCTGGTCTTGCCGGTGCCGCTGCCGGTGCCCGCCAGGACCAGGCGGGGAAGGCTGACCTCGTCGAACGCCAAGGGATGCACCTTCGCTGCGGGTGGGAGGTGGCGGCCGGTGGGCGAAGGCGCGGTCCGGCGCTGGCCGCGGCGGACGGAACGGGACTGCCGGCAACCTCTGTCTGGGCCCAACCTAGCATCAGGCGGCGGGCTTGTCCAGATCGCCCGCTCCGCGCCGTCGGCCAGGTCCCGGCGATCGCCGAGCGCCGGCCCTGGCTACGGCCTCGGCGGCGCCTCGGGGCGGGCGCGGCGGACGTCCTGGAGCTCCAGCCGCACCGTGGTCTCGCCGTCCCAGGTCTGGATCGCCGGCGCGAAGGCCACGTCCATCCGCTCACCCCGGCGCCAGGCCTCGCGGTAGGGCTCTACCAGCCCGCCGCGGCCCCAGGCGATGGCCTCCAGCAGGCGCTCGTCCTGGCCGAACCAGAGCTTGAGGTGGGCGCCCCCCTGGCCGAAGGCGCTGGCGGCCTTGATCTCCACCCCGTGGGCCGAGAGCAGCGGCGGGGGGTTGCCCTCGCCGAAGGGCTGGAGCAGCTCCAGGCCGTCGACCGCCTCGGGGGTCAGCTCACCCAGGCTGACGGCGGTATCGATCTCCAGGTGGTGGGTCCAGCCGCCCTCGGGCCGGGCGGCGGCCGCGAAGCGGCGCAGGCCGGCGGCCAGGGCCGCGAAGTCCTCCGGGGCGCAGGCAAAGCCGGCGGCCGCCTCGTGGCCGCCGTAGCGGACCAGTTGGGGGGCGCAGCTGGCCAGGGCGTCGACCACGTTGAACCCGTGGACCCAGCGCGCCGAGCCCCGGTACTCCGCGCCGGCGTTGAGGACGAAGGCCGGCATGTGGTGGGCCTCCGCCAGCCGCCCCGCGATCAGGCCCACCAGCCCCAGAGACCAGCCCGGGTCGGCCAGCACGATGGCGTCGTCGGGCGGGTCCGCAGCCAGCATCGCCTCGGCCTCCTCGAACGCCCGCTCGGTGGCCTCGCGGCGGGCCAGGTTGTGGGCCTCCAGCTGCTCCGCCAGGGGACGGGCCGCCTCGGCATCGCCGGCCAGGAGCAGGTCGAGGGCCAGGCGGGCGTCGTCCATGCGGCCGGCGGCGTTGATCCGGGGGGCCAGCTGGTAACCGATGGCCACGGTGTTCAGAGGCCGGCGGATGCCCCCGACCTCGACCAGCGCCGCCAGGCCCGGCAGGGGCCGCGACTCCAGCGCCCGCAGGCCCCGGGCGACCAGGGCCCGGTTCTCGTCGACCAGCGCGACCACGTCGGCGACGGCCCCCACCGCGACCAGCTGGAGCAGGTCCTCCAGGGTGTCCTCGTCGAGCCGCCCGGCCAACCGGGGGTCGCCGGCCAGCCCCTCGATCAGCTTGTAGGCCACCCCGGCGCCGGACAGCTCCTTGAAGGGATAGGCGTCGCCGCGCTGGTGGGGGTTGAGCAGGGCGTCGGGGCGGGCGATCTCGGCGGCCGGCAGGTGGTGGTCGGTGACCACCATCCGCTGGCCGGCGGGGCGGCCGGCGACGACGTCGACGGAGTTGGTGCCGCAGTCGCAGGAGATGACCACCTCGGCGCCCTGGCGGTGGAGCTCGACCAGACCCTCGGGGCTGAGGCCGTAGCCGTCGTTGACCCGGTGCGGGATGTGGGCGACGGGCGCCGCGCCGAGCGCGCGCAGGCCGCGCATCAGCAGCGCGGTGGCGGTCACCCCGTCGGCGTCGTAGTCGCCGAAGATGCCCACCGGGCGGCCCGCCAGCACGGCCTCGGCGACCACCTCGACGGCCCGCGCCATGCCCAGCATCAGGCCCGGCGGGTGGGCGGCGGTGGGGTTGAGGAAGGCGTCGAACTCCGGACCGAGGCGGTCGCGCCGGGCCCACAGCACGCGGCGCAGCAGCTCCGGGCGGGCCGGCTCGAAATCCCCTGGGGGCGTGGAGTCGGGCAGCCGCCAGGTCGGCCGGACCCTGCGGGCCGCCCGCCTGGTGGCGACGGTCAGCTTAGAGCGCTCCGGCGAGGCGGGGCAACGTCAGCTTCGAGCGCTCCGGCGAGGCGGGTCGAATCAGCTTCGAGCGCTCCGGCGAGGCGGGGCAAATCAGCTTCGAGCGCTCCGCGAGGCGGGTCAAATCAACGCAGGCGGGCGCGGGGATCGGCCTGGGTCTCGCGCCGGGCGTCGGGCGGGCAGTCGCTGCGGAGCTTGCCGGCGCGGTGGCCCCGGGCCGGGCGCGGCGCCGGCCGCAGGCCGGGCGGGCGCAGCCGGTAGAGCCGGGGCACCGGCACCAGCTCGGCGGCGGCCTCCGGGGCGTCGGCGGCGGGGGCCGCGGCGTCCGGGTCCGGCGGGGGGTCCCCGGCGCTGGCCGCCGGAACTGCCGGGTCTACCTTGGGGACCTTGTCCAGGATGTCTTCTTGATCGTCCATTCAGGTACTCCCCACACCGGCAAGCCGCACGCCACCCGGACGTGCCACGCCGGTTCGATCTGAGTTTACGCGCTGGGGCGGCCCAACACAGCCCCTCGAACGCGGCGCGGGCGGCTAGACGCCCACCGCGGCGGTGCGGCCCTCGGCGATCAGGCGGCGCAGCACCATCGGCAGGATGCCGCCCTGCTCCAGGTACTCGACCTCGGTCTCGTTGTCCAGCCGGCAGACGACCTGGAAGCGGATCCGCTCGCCGTCGTGGTTGAGGGCCTCGACCTCCAGCGCCTGCTTGGGCAGAAGACCCTGGGAGAGCCCGCGGATGGTGAAGGCCTCGGTGCCGTCCAAGCCCAGGCTCTGGAGCGACTGGCCGGGCTCGTGCTCCAGCGGCAGCACCCCCATCTGGACCAGGTTGCTGCGGTGGATGCGCTCGAAGGTCTCGGCGATCACCGCCCGCACCCCCAGCAGCCGCGGGCCCTTGGCGGCCCAGTCGCGCGAGCTGCCGGAGCCGTACTCCTTGCCCGCCAGGACCACCAGCGGGGTGTGCTCCTCGGCGTACCTGGCGGCGGCGTCGAAGATGGTCATCTCGGTGTGGTCGGGGAGGTGCACCGTCCAGTAGCCCTCGCGGCCCGGCACCAGCTGGTTGCGCAGGCGGATGTTGGCGAACGTGCCGCGGATCATGACCTCGTGGTTGCCCCGGCGGCTGCCGTAGCTGTTGAAGTCGGACCAGCCGACGCCGTGCTCGACCAGGTAGCGGCCGGCCGGGCTGTCGATGGGGATGGAGCCGGCGGGCGAGATATGGTCGGTGGTCACCGAGTCGCCCACCACCACCAGGGCGCGGGCGCCGACGATGTCGGCCGGGGGCTCAGGCTCTGGCCCCAGGCCGATGAAGTAGGGCGGCTCCTGGACATAGGTGGAGGACTGGTCCCAGGCGTAGACCGCGCCGGTGGGCGACTCCATCCTGGTCCAGTACTGGTCGCCGGCGAAGATCTGGGCGTACTCGCGCTGGAACATCCCCACCTGGATCGCCTCCCTGACCACCGCGGCGACCTCCTCCTGGTTGGGCCAGATGTCGGCCAGGTGGACGGCGTTGCCCTCGCGATCGAAGCCGATCGGCTCGGTGGTCAGGTCGACGTCGACGGTGCCGGCCAGGGCGAAGGCCACCACCAGCGGCGGCGAGGCCAGGTAGCTGCTGCGCACCAGGGGGTGGATGCGGCCCTCGAAATTGCGGTTGCCGCTGAGCACCGCGGCGACGTTGAGGCTGTGGTCCTTGACCGCCGCCTCGACCTCGGCGCTGGCCAGCGGGCCGCTGTTGCCGATGCAGGTGGTGCAGCCGTAGCCCACGATGTAGAACCCCAGCTGCTCCAGGTAGGGCAGCACGCCGGAGGACTTGAGGTAGTCGGTGACCACCCGCGAGCCGGGGGCGATGCTGGTCTTGACGTAGCTCGGCACCCGCAGCCCGCGCTCGGCGGCCTTCTTGGCCAGAAGCCCGGCGGCGATCATCACCGAGGGGTTGGAGGTGTTGGTGCAGGAGGTGATGGCGGCGATCACCACCGAGCCGTTGGCGACGGCCGCATGCCGCCCGGTGGTGTCGGCGGTGCGCACGCTGATGGCGATCGCGTCGGCCGCGCCGCCCTCGGAGTCGAAGCGGGTCAGGTCGGCGTCCTTGCCCTTGATCGGCAGCGCCTGGGAGAGGTAGAAGGACTGCCGCACCGAGTCCAGCGGCACCCGGTCCTGGGGGCGCTTGGGGCCGGCCACGCTGGGCTCGATGGCGTCGAGGTCCAGCTCCAGCATCTCGCTGAAGGTGGGGATCGGCGCGTCGTCGGTGCGGAACAGGCCCTGGGCCCGGGCGTAGCGCTCGACCAGCTCGATCAGCTCCGGCTCGCGGCCGGTCATCGCCAGGTACTCCAGGGTGCGGTGGTCGACCGGGAACAGCGCGCTGGTGGCGCCGTACTCCGGGCACATGTTGGACATCGTGGCCCGGTCCGGCACCGACAGGCTGCTCAGCCCGCTGCCGCAGAACTCCACGAACTTGTTGACCACGCCGTGGTCGCGCAGCATCTGGGTCAGGGTCAGGACCAGGTCGGTGGCCGTGGTGCCCGCCGGCAGCGCGCCGTGGAAGCGCACCCCCAGCACCACCGGCGTGGGCAGGAAGATCGGCTGCCCCAGCAGCGCCGCCTCGGCCTCGATGCCGCCCACGCCCCAGCCCAGCACCCCCAGCCCGTTGGCCATGGTGGTGTGGGAGTCGGTGCCGACCAGGGTGTCGTAGATCGCGTGCCGGCCGTGCTCGTCCTCGCGCACCTGGACCACCCGGCTCAGCCGCTCCAGGTTGACCTGGTGGCAGATGCCCATCCCCGGCGGGACCACGGTGAAGCTGTGGAAGGCCTGCTGGGCCCAGCGCAGCAGGGCGTAGCGCTCGGCGTTGCGCTGGTACTCCTTGCGGATGTTCTCGTGGTACGCCTCGACGTCGCCGAAGGCGTCGACCTGCACCGAGTGGTCGATGACCAGGTCGGCCGGCGCCAGGGGGTCGATCCGGGTGGGATCGCCGCCGGCCCGCGCCATGGCGCTGCGCATCGCCGCCAGGTCGACCACCGCGGGGACGCCGGTGAAGTCCTGGAGCAGGACCCGCGACGGCGTGAACGGCACCTCGACGTCTGGCGGCGGCGGCGCCGGCCAGCTCGCCAGCGCCCGCAGGCTGGCCTCCGAGGTCCTGCCGGCCTCGAAGTCGCGCACCAGGCCCTCCAGCAGCACCTTGACGGTGAAGGGCAGCCCGGCCGGGTCGCCGAAGCCCGCCTCGCGGAGCCGGTCCAGGCGGTGGAAGTCGAGGTCGGTGCCTTCGAGGCGGACGCGGGCTCCGAGCATGGGCGGCTCCTTTTCTGCGGCTGGGCGTGGGCTCCGGCGCGGGGTCGGGCGCGACTCTAAAGGTTAACCCCGGGGCGCGGGCGGGCGACTGGGGAGCGCGCTACCAGGCCCGGGCGACGACGGCCAGCGCGTCGGGGCTGCCGGCGAACAGGTCCTCGACCGCCGCGCGGTCGGTGATCCCGGCGTCGCGCAGCGTGGTGGGCAGGGCCAGGTCTCGCGCCTGGGCGCGCAGCCGCGCCGGCACCTCGGCCGGGGCCACGCCGATGGCCGCGGCGACGGTGACCACCGCGCCCGGGTCGCGCTCCAGGCGCCGCTCGACCACCGCCGGGAGGAGGATCGCCGACGTGTGCCCGTGGGGGAGGCCGAAGCGCGGCCCCAGCTGGCGACCCATCTGGTGGCTCAGGCCCCAGTGGATGTGCCACGAGCCGCTGTGCGCCATCCAGGCGGCGAAGTAGCAGCGCATGCCGCGCGCCGCGCGAAGATCGTCGCCGCCGGGTGGCGCGCCGGCCGCCGTCGCGCCGTCGCCGGGCACCACGCCGCCCCCCCCGGCGGCGCCAGATCCCGCGGCAGCGCCAGAGCCCGCGGCGGCGCCAGACCTCGTGGCGGCGCCAGACCCCGCGGCGGCTCCAGATCCCGCGGCAGCGCCAGACTCCGTGGCAGCGCCAGACTCCGTGGCGGCGCCGGCATCACCTCGGGCGCCACCGATGCGCAGCCCGGTCGGGGCGGCGCGCAGGTTGCCGGCGTCGCCGGCGAGGATGGCGAGCGCACGCATCGCCAGCTCGTCGAGGT
>DASZGP010000085.1:0-3735 GCA_035938695.1 Candidatus Dormiibacterota bacterium
CCGCGACCACGGCTATGCGCTGGCCCGCGGCTCTGACCCAGGCGCCGTGATGGCCGAGCTGTTCGGCCGCGTGACGGGGGTGACCAAGGGCATGGGCGGGTCGATGCACCTGGTCGATGCTGAGCGCAACTTCTGGGGCGGCCACGCCATCGTCGGCGGCCACATCGTGATCGCTCCGGGGCTGGCCCTGGCGGCGGTGATGCAGGGCCAGAAGCGGGTGGTGGTCGACGTCTTCGGCGACGGCGCCACGGCCATCGGGGAGTTCCACGAGGGCGTCAACCTGGCCGCGATCTGGAACCTGCCGGTGATCTTCCTGGTCGAGAACAACCTCTACGGCATGGGCGCCCGGCCCGGCGAGCAGTTCAAGGTGCCGGAGATCTTCCGCCGCGCCGCGGCCTACGGCATCCCCGGCCACCGGGTCGACGGCATGGACGTGCTGGCGGTCAACCAGGTCATGGCCGAGGTGGTCGAGCGAGCCCGCGGCGGCGGCGGCCCGGCGATCGTGGAGGCCTTGACCTACCGCTTCCGGGGGCATTCCATGGCCGATCCAGAGCAGTACCGGGAGAAGGCCGAGGTGCGCCGCTGGCAGAAGCGCGACCCGATCCGGATCCTCGACGAGCGGCTGGTCAAGGGCGGCCTGGTGTCGCGCCGCGAGCTGCACGAGATCCAGCGCCGGGTCGAGATGCAGATCGCCGACGCCGTGGTCTTCGCCGACACCAGCCCCTTCCCGGCGCTGGAGGGCCTGTTCCAGAACATCTACGCCCAACCCCTGCCCGACCGGGGCGGGGCGGTCAGCGGGCCCCAGGTGGTGGTCGACCCGCTGCTGGCGGCCAAGGCGGCGCGGCTCACCCTGAGCGCCGAGGAGCGCTCCCGGCGGCAGCCGGCGCTGCACTCCCTGGGCGGCGAGGAGGACTCCGGCGGCCCCGGCGGGCGGCCGCTGCTGGCCCCGGCCCGGGATAAGCCGGCGGTGGCTGAACCGGCGCCCGGCGCGGCCCAAGCGGGCAGGGCGGCGGCGGTTGGCGCCCAGCCCGCGGAGGACCCCCACGGCGCCGGGCCTCCCGGCGGGCGGACCCGGGGCCGGCGCCTGCCCCAACCCGGGCGGCCGGGCGGAGCCTGACCCTTGGCCGAGATCACCTACCGCGAGGCGCTGCGCCAGGCGCTCAAGGAGAAGATGGAGGGCGATCCCCGGGTCTTCGTGATGGGCGAGGACGTCGGCGCCTACGGCGGCGCGTACTCCGTCACCCGGGGGCTGCAGGCCGAGTTCGGGCCGGAGCGGGTCCGCGAGACCCCCATCGCCGAGAGCGCCATCGTGGGCGCCGCGGTGGGTGCGGCGATGGGCGGGATGCGGCCGGTGGCGGAGATCATGACCATCAACTTCGCGCTCCTGGCCATGGACCAGCTGGTCAACCACGCCGCCAAGTTCCACTACATGTTCGCCGGCAAGATCAGGGTCCCGATGGTGATGCGTACCGTCAGCGGCTGGGGCCAGCTGGGCGCCACCCACTCGCAGACCTTCGAGAACTGGTTCGCCTCCGTGCCCGGCCTCAAAGTCGTCGCCCCGGCGACCCCCTACGACGCCAAGGGCCTGCTCAAGGCCTGCATCGAAGACGACGACCCGGTGGTCTTCATCGAGCACTCGCTGCTCTACGGCATCAGGGGCGAGGTCGCCGACGCCGACTACCGCGTGCCCCTGGGCCTGGCCGAGGTCAAGCGCGAGGGCGCCGACGTGACCATCGTGGCCTACTCCCGGATGCTCCAGGTGGCCCTGCGGGCGGCGGCCCAGCTCGAGGAGTCCGGCATCTCGGCCGAGGTCATCGACCTGCGCACCCTCCGCCCCCTCGACATGGACACCATCTATATGTCGGTGCGCAAGACCCACCGCCTGGTCGTCGCCGAGGAGGACTGGCGCACCATCGGCCTCGGCGCCGAGATCGCCGCCGCCGCGGGCGAGGCCTGCTTCGACGACCTCGACGCCCCCATCCGCCGCGTCGCCATGCCCGACGTCCCGATGCCCTACGCCAAGAACCTGGAGATGGCCCTGGTACCGACCGAGGAGGAGGTCCTGGCGGCGGTCAACTCCGTGGTCGGCGGAGGCTGAGCTTGGCGCGCGACATCCTCATGCCCCAGATGGGCTACGACATGACCGAGGGCACCATCGTCCGCTGGGTCAAGCGCGTCGGCGACCGGGTCCACAAGGGCGACATCGTGGCCGAGATCGAGACCGACAAGGCGACCGTGGAGATCGAAGCCTTCGACTCCGGGGTGCTGCTGCGGACCCTGGCGGCGCCGGGGCAGACGGTGCCGGTGGGACAGCCGATCGCCACGCTGGGGGAGGCCGGGGAGGTGCTGCCGGAGGTACCCGCGGCTGCCCCGGCGGACCCCGCGGTCACTCCATCCGGCGCGCCCGGATCAGGCCCCAGCGCCTCCGCCGCGGCTTCAAGCGCTTCAGCTGGCTCCATGGCTGCCGCGCCCTCCCGCCCGGCGTCGTCAGCGGGCCCCGGGGCCCCCTCCGCGACTCCACGCGCGGCCGCCATCAACGACCTGGGGCCGCCGGCCGCCGAGACCGGCGCCGGTGGTGACGCGCCCGCCTCCCCACTGGCCCGTCGCCTGGCGGCCCGGCTCGGCGTCGACCTGAGCCGGGTCCGCGGCAGCGGTCCGGGTGGCCGCATCGTCCGCGAGGACGTCGAGGCCGCCGCCGGCGCCGGATCCCCCGGCGCGGCCGCGCCCCCCGGCACCACCCCACCTAGCGCCGCGACCCTCGTGGCCACAGCCGCGCCGGCGCCGTCCTCCCCTGCCGGTCCCGGCCCCACCCCCGAAGGCGCCGAGGACATCCAGCCTTCGCGGCTGCGCCAGACCATCGCCCGCCGCATGGCGGAATCCAAGCGCAGCGCCCCCCACTTCTACGTCAGCGTCGAGATCAACGCCGACGCCCTCATCGCGGCGCGGCAGAACTTCAACACCGGCGAGGTCAAGGTCAGCGTCAACGACTTCCTGCTCCGCGCCCTGGCCCTCGCCGCCCAGGAGCACCCAGAGGTCAACGCCGCCTACCTCGACGGCACCATCCGCCGCTTCACCCGCGTCGACGTCGGCATGGCCGTCGCCACCGACAACGGCCTCCTCTCCCCCGCCCTGCTCGACTGCGCCGCCAAATCGATCCCGGAGATCGCCCGCGAGGCCGCCGACCTCGTCGCCCGCGCCCGCGCCGGCCACCTCCGCCCCGAGGAGTACGGCGGCGGCACGGTGACCCTCAGCAACCTCGGGATGTACGGCGTCGACGCCTTCCTGGCCATCATCAACCCGCCCCAGGCCCTGATCCTATCCGTGGGTGCCGCCGCCGACCGCGTCGTTCCGGTCAAGGGCAAGCCGGCGATCGCCAAGGTCATGACCGCCTGGGCCGCCGCCGACCACCGCGTCCTGGACGGCGCCGACGTGGCCCGCTTCATGTCGACCCTCCGCCAGCTCCTCGAAGACCCCGACCGCCTCCTCGCCTGACCCCACCGTTGATACAATCTCCCGACTCGCGCGGGAGTAGCTCAGTGGTAGAGCACCACCTTGCCAAGGTGGGGGTCGCGGGTTCGAATCCCGTCTCCCGCTCCAGTGTCATGTCTCAGGTGATAGGAGACGGATGTCTCAGGACATTGTGGACACCTGGGGAGAGTTGAGGGGCTGGTAGTCGCGGGAGGGATCGAGGGTGAGGTCGCGGAGGAGGAGGCCGTCCTCGCGGACGATGCGGAT
>DASZGP010000086.1:0-3654 GCA_035938695.1 Candidatus Dormiibacterota bacterium
TAGCTCCTCCTTTGGCCGAGCATGCGGTGCCCTTGCATCCAGGAAACGATCCGTGTCGTGGGGTGTGAAGTGGTGTCCTGGTGCCGGCGCCCGACCGGGTGGGCCTACCCCTGAAGGGAGACCCAGGGTGACGCCGCTCTATCCCTCACGCGGCGCCGAGGTCGAGGTAGACCATACCTGACGTCGGCGTCAGGACGCAACCGGCGCCCCGGCCACGACGGGGCGCTCGGGGTCGCGCGCCCACTCCTCCCAGGAGCCGGCGTAGAGCCGCGCCGGGCGGCCCAGGAGGACCTGGAGGCAGAACCAGGTCAGGGAGGCCCGGATGCCCCCCTGGCAGTAGGTGATGGGCTCCAGGCCGCCCTCGGTGAAGGGGCGCAGGACCTCGGCCAGGCGGTCGGCGGGCAGGAAGGTGCCGTCCTCCGCCAGGGCCCGGTCCCAGGGCCGGTTGACCGACCCCGGCACCCGCCCGGCCCGCGGCGCCAGCGCCACCTCGCCGCTGTGCTCCTGGGGCGTGCGGACGTCGCAGAGCGTCGCGCCGCCGCGCTCCACCGCCTCGCGGACGTCGGCGAAGGTGGCCCGGATGGCTTCGTCGGTGGAGGTGGGCGGTGGGTAGCTGGCGGTCGAGGGGGTGCCGGCATCGGAATCCGGGCGTTCGCCGGGGATTGGCGTGACGGGGAGGGCCGGGGCGCCCGGCGAGATCGGTCCCACCGTCGCCGCGAACTCCGCGGCGCGGGGCAGCCCCGAGGCCAGGTAGGCGGCGATCCCGCCGTCCAGGACGTACAGCCCGCCCCGATGGCCGTTGTAGCGCATCACCCAGTAGGCCCGGGTGGCCCAGCGGTTGCCCATGTCGTCCAGGAAGACCAGGGTGGACGCCGGCGTGGCCCCCAGCGCGGAGAGGGCCGCCGCCAGCTCCTCCGGGGTGGGCAGGTCGTAGTGCAGGCCGCGGTCCTCACGGCCCATGGCGAAGCCGTCGTGGAGGCCGATGTGGCGGGAGCCCGGCACCTTGGCCAGCCCGTCGCCGCGATCCTGGCGGAGGTCGACCACCACCACGTCCGCCCCGGTCCGCGGCAGCGCCTCCAGCTCGGACGGGGTCAGCAACCCCTCGCGCGCGGTCTCCATCCCCGCGATTCTCCCATCCCCCGCAGGCGCGGCGCCCGTCGCCCTTGCTAACCTATCCCAACCGTGGCCAACCGCAACAAGCGTCGCCAGCAGCAGCGCCGTCCGCAGCGTCCCGTCACCGGGAGCCCGGCCCAGCCCGGCCTCCGGGAGGCCGCCGGGATCGAGGCCGACGACGACGCGCCGGTGGCCCCGGCCCGGACCGGCGCCACCCCCAGCTACGCCACCGGCGTGATCGCCCCCCGGCGCGCGGCGGCCGCGGCGGCGGCCGGAGCGACGATCGACATCGACGCCCGGGTCCCCTACTTCAGCAGCGACCTGCGGCGCATCGTCATCACCGCGGGGCTGATGCTGGCGATCATCGTCATCGCCTCCTTCCTGCTCCACTAGGGCTCCTTGACCCAGGGCTGGCTGATCGTCGCCGCCCTCGCCGGGGTCCTGCTCCTGGCGATCTGGCAGGCGACCACCAATTTCCGCCTCAACCGCGCCATGCGCCACTACCGCCATCTCAGCGCCGGCGTCGAGGGCCAGCCCCTGGACCAGCTGCTGCAGCGCATCCTCGACCGCCACGACATCGAGATGCGAACCCTGCGCGAGCTGGAGGAGCGGGTCACCGCGCTCGGCGAGCAGGCCCAGGGCCACCTCCAGAACGTCGGCATCGTCCGCTACAACGCCTTCGAGGACACCGGCGGCGACCAGAGCTTCGCCATCGCCCTGCTCGACAACGTCGGCGCCGGGGCGGTCTTCAACGGCCTCTACCACCGCACCGTCTGCCGGGTCTACGCCAAGCCGGTCCGGGACTGGAAGTCGACCTACTCCCTCTCCGACGAGGAGGAGGAGGCCATCCGCAAGGCCCGCGCGGGGGTGCCGGCGGCGAATTAGAGGCCGCGTGCCCCGGCTAGGATGAACCGATGCGCGTGATCCTCTACACCGGCAAGGGTGGGGTCGGCAAGACCTCGGTGGCGGCCGCCACGGCGCTGCGGGCGGCCCGCGACGGGCACCGCACGATGCTGCTCTCCACCGATCCGGCCCACTCGGTCGCCGACGCCCTGGACGTGGAGCCCCAGCGGGGCGCCTTCCAGCACGCCGGCAACCTCTGGGTCCACGAGGTCGACGCGCTCAGCGACCTGGAGGCCAACTGGGCCAGGGTCCACGGGTACGTCACCGCGCTGCTGGCCTCCCAGGGGGTCGACGAGATCGTCGCCGACGAGCTGGCCACGCCGCCGGGGATGGGCGAGGTGGCCAGCCTGATGTGGATCCGCAAGTACCACCTGGAGCAGCGCTTCGACGTCCTGGTGGTGGACTGCGCGCCGACCGGGGAGACGCTCCAGCTGCTGTCCTTCCCGGAGGTCGCGCGCTGGTGGCTGAACAAGGTCTTCCCGATCCAGCGGGGGGTGATGCGGATCGCCCGGCCGGTGCTCCAGCCGCTGGTCGACATGCCCCTGCCCAAGGACGAGGTCTTCGCCTCGATCAAGGACCTGCTGCTCGACCTCGACGGCACCCGGGCCATCCTCACCGACCCGGCGATGACCTCGGTGCGGCTGGTCCTGAACCTGGAGAAGATGGTCATCAAGGAGGCCCAGCGGGCCTACACCTACCTCAACCTCTACGAGTACCAGACCGACGCGGTGGTGGTGAACCGGGTGATCCCGCCCGCGACCGGCCCGGCGGAGGCTTTCATGGACGGCTGGCGGCGCTCCCAGGCGGCCTACGAGGAGCAGGTCGGCGCCAGCTTCGGCGCCCTGCCGATCCTGCGCGCGCCGCTCTTCGAGCGCGAGGTGGTGGGTGACGAGATGCTGCTGCGCCTGGCCGACGCCGTCTTCGGCGAGGGCGACGCCACGGCGGTGATGCGCCAGGGCCGGGCCGAGCGGGTGGTCCGGGAGGGAGACGAGTACGTGCTGGTGATCGACCTCCCGTTCGTGGCCAAGGCCGACGTCGACCTGATCCAGCGCGACGACGAGCTGTTCATCCGGGTCGGACCCTACAAGCGCGAGATCACCCTGCCCCGGGTCCTGGCCCGCCGCCGCAGCGTCGGCGCGCGCTTCGACGACGGCACGCTGCGGGTCCGCTTCGCCGCCGGGGACAAGATTGCCGCCGGCTGACCGCGAGGGGGGCGCGATCCGCGACGCCGCCCGGCGGGCCGCCGCGGACGCCGCCGCCGAGGCCGCGCCGGAGCGCACCTTCGGCGCCTGGCTCGAGGGCCTGGTCCCGCCCGAGGCCCAGCTCCACTTCCTCAACGCCGGCCGGGAGTTCGTCGCCGGGGTCGAGGTGACCCTCGACCACCATCTCGGCCGCCGCGCCGGGCGCCCGCCCCAGCGCGGGCCGGTGCGGATCGAGATCGAGTAGGGTCGCCCGATGTTCTCCGATCCCGCCGGCTTCCTGGTCGGCACCATCTTCCTGCTCCCGGCATTGCTGCTCGGCTTCACCCTGCACGAGATGGCCCACGCCTACGTCGCCGTGGCCCAGGGCGACCAGACCCCGCGACTCGACGGCCGCCTCTCGCCCGACCCCCGCCGCCACATCGACCCCTACGGCCTG
>DASZGP010000087.1:0-11997 GCA_035938695.1 Candidatus Dormiibacterota bacterium
CCAGGTACTCCTTGACGTCGCCGATCGCCAGCTCGCGGAAATGGAAGATCGAGGCGGCCAGCGCCGCGTCGGCGCCGCCCTCCACCAGGGCCGCGCGCAGGTGCTCGGCGGTGCCGGCGCCGCCCGAGGCGATCACCGGCACGCCGACCGCGTCGGCCACCGCGCGCGTCGCCTCCAGGTCGAAGCCACCCCTGGTGCCGTCGCGATCCATGCTGGTCAGAAGTATCTCGCCGGCCCCCCGCTCGACGCCTTCGCGCGCCCACTCCAGCAGGTCGCGGCCGGTGTCCTGGCGGCCGCCGTGGCTGAAGACCGTCCATCGCGGCGCCGTCCCGCCCGCCGGCGATCCAGGCGCGAGGCGGTGACCGCCCCGCGACCCCTCGCCCGCCGCGGCGCCGCCAGGCCCAGGCCGGGGGCCCGCCACGCGCCGCGCGTCGATGGCCAGCACGATGCACTGCGCGCCCATGATCCGCGCCCCCTCGGTGATCAGCTCCGGGCGCAGCAGCGCGGCGGTGTTGACGGCGGTCTTGTCGGCGCCCGACTCCAGCAACGTCCCCATGTCGCCCACCGTGCGCACGCCGCCGCCGACGGTCAGCGGGATGAACACCTGGTCGGCCGTGCCGCGGACCACGTCGAGGAGGATGGCGCGCTCGTCGGACGACGCGGTGATGTCCAGGAAGACCAGCTCGTCGGCGCCCTCGCGGTCGTAGCGCGCGGCCAGCTCGACGGGGTCGCCGGCGTCGCGCAGGTCGAGGAAGCGGGTGCCCTTGACGACCCGCCCCGCGGTGACGTCGAGGCAGGGGATGACGCGCCTGGCGAGCATGTCAGCGAGACCCGCATCCGCCGCGCGCCGCCAGCGTCAGTGGCACGACGCCACGAAGTTGGCGTAGAGCCGCAGCCCGGCGGCGCCGCTCTTCTCGGGGTGGAACTGCGTCCCCGCCACGCTGCCGCGGCGCGCCACGACGCCCAGGGTGCGGCCGTAGTCGGCGGTGCCGATGATCTCCTCGCCGATCTTCAGCTCCGGGTAGTAGCTGTGCACGAAGTAGAACCAGGCGCGGTCCGCGATGCCCTCGAAGAGCACGTCGGGGCGCACCTGGCGGAGGCGGTTCCAGCCCATGTGGGGCACCTTGTTGACCGGCGGCAGCCGGCGCACCGGCCCGGGCAGCAGGCCGAGGCCGGCGTGCCTGCCGTCCTCGTAGCTCAGCTCGAACAGCAGCTGGTAGCCGAGGCAGACGCCGAGGATCGGCTGGCCCTGGTGGGCCTGGGCGACGAGGAACGCGTCGAGGCCCGTGGCCCGCAGCTTCTCCACCGCCGGCGCGAAGGCGCCGACACCGGGAAGCACGATGCCGGACGCGGCGGCGAGCCGATTGGGGTCACCCGTCACCTCCACCTCGGCGCCCGCGTGCTCGAGCCCGCGCCGTACGCTGCGCAGGTTGCCGACGCCATAGTCGACGACGGCGATGCGCTTCGACGGCACGCCGGGGCCGAGGTGGCGGCCTTTCGACATCGACCCGGCGCCGGCGCCGATGCGGTCGCTCAGAGCTCCCCCTTGGTCGACGGCACGCCGGCGCCGACCACCGTCACCGCCTCGCGCAGCGCCAGGCCCAGCGCCTTGAACATCGACTCCGCGACGTGGTGGCGGTCCCGGCCGCGAATGCAGTCGACGTGCAGGGTCGCGCCGGCGTGGATCGAGAAGGCGCGGAAGAACTCGTGCAGGTTCTCGGTGGCGTAGGTGCCGGCCTTGCCGCCCAGCTTGCCGTTGTCGTCGACCTCGCAGTACGGCCGCTGGCAGAGATCCACGACCACCCGCGCCAGGGCTTCGTCGAGCGGCGCGTAGGCGGCGCCGAAGCGGCGGATGCCGTCGCGCTCGCCGAGCGCCCGCGACAGCGCCTGGCCGAAGACGATCCCGGCGTCCTCGGTGAGGTGGTGGTCGTCGACCTCCAGGTCGCCCTTGCCGGCCAGCTCCAGGGCGAAGCCGGCGAAGCGCGCGGTCTGCTCCAGCATGTGGTCCAGGAAGGGCACGCCGACGTCGATCCTGGTCTCGCCGGCGCCGTCCAGCGACAGCCTGGCCTTGAGCTGGGTCTCGCGAGTGTTGCGCTCCACCTCCGCGTCGCGGGTCTGGAATCCGATCTGTCTTGGCATTCAGTTCTCCTCCAGGCGGGTCAGCAGGTGGCGCAGCGAGCGCTCGTGCGCCGGCAGGCCCTCGAGCCGCGAAAGCATGATGGCCGCGGGCGCGATCTCCCGCGCGGTGGCCGCGCTCAAGTTGACCACGGTCGTCCAGCGATAGAAGTCGTAGACCCCCAGCGGCGAGGCGTAGCGGGCCGCGCCCCCGGTCGGCAGGGTGTGGTTGGAGCCGGCGACGTAGTCCCCCATCGGCACCGGCGAGTGGGCGCCGGTGAAGACCATCCCGGCGGCGCGGACCTGGGGCAGGTGCTCCTCGACGTCGCGGACCAGCAGCTCCAAGTGCTCGGGCGCGAAGTCGTTGGCCACCTCGACGGCCGTGGCGACGTCGGGCGCCACCACCACGGCGGCGTGGAGCGCCTCGCCGGCCTCCGACCCCACGGATCGGGGATCCGCGGGGGCCCCCAAGCCGGCGGTGAAGCGGTTGGCCAGGTCGTCCTCGCCGAGCGCCGCGGCGACGCGGCGCGCCAGCGGCTCGGAGTCGGTGACCAGCACCGCCCAGGCCAGCGGGTCGTGCTCCAGCTGCGAGGCCAGGTCGACCACCACCTGGCGCTCGTCGGCGCTCTCGTCGGCCACCACCATGATCTCGGTGGGGCCGGCCAGGCCGTCGATGTCGACGGCGCCGAAGACCTCGCGCTTGGCCAGGGTGACGAAGACGTTGCCGGGGCCGGTGATCTTGTCGACGGCGGGGATCGACTCGGTGCCGTAGGCCAGGGCGGCGACGGCCTGGGCGCCGCCGATGGCGAAGACGCGGTGGACCCCGGCGACCTCGGCGGCGTAGAGCACGGCGGGCGGCACGGCGCCGTCGGGCCCCGGCGGGGTGACCATGACCACCTCGGCCACGCCGGCGATGCGCGCCGGGATGGCGTTCATCAGCACCGTGCTGGGATAGCGCGCGTGGCCCCCGGGTATGTAGATCCCGGCCCGGCGCAGCGGCAGCGGGCGGAGCTCGATCTCGGCGGTGACGATCGGGGATGGCGCCTGCAGGGCGTGGAAGGCCTCGATGCGTTTCGCCGCCAGGTCGATCGCGGCCCGGTCCTCCGGCGCGACCCTGGCCGCGCCCTCGCGGCGCGCCTCCGGGCCGACCTCGATCGACGCCAGGTCGACCCCGTCGAAGGCCAGGGTCAGGCGCCGCAGCGCGGCGTCGCCGCCGTCGCGGACGGCCTGGACGATCAGGCGCACGGCGGCGGTCACATCGAGCCCGACCCAGTCGGCCGTGACCGGCTGGGCCAACGCCTCGGCGACCCGCGCCAGCACCGCCGGCGGCAGCGTGGGAACCTCGAACCGCCGCCGCGACATGCCGGAGGCCGCCCACTCGGCGACGGTGAACACCGGAACCCGCATCTCAGGCCGGCGCCGGCGCCGCGGCGCGGATGCGCGCCACGACCTCCTGGACCTCGGCGCCGCGGATGCGCAGGCTGACCTGGTTGGCGATCAGCCGGGCGGTACCCGACTCGACCTCCATCACGATCCGCAGCCGGTTCTCCCGCAGCGTGGTCCCGGTCGCGGTCAGGTCCACCACCGCGTCGGCCAGCCCCGCCAGCGGCGCCAGCTCGACCGAGCCGTAGAGCTTGATCAGCTCCACCTCCTGCCCCTGGGCGGCGAAGAAACGGGACGACCGCGCCAGGTATTTCGTCGCCACCCGGAGCAGCGGCGGCCAGGTCTCACGGGCCCGCACCCGCGACTCCTCCGGCACCGCCATCACCAGGCGGCAGCCGCCGAAGCCCAGGTCGAGCAGCTCGTAGTGGACGCGCTCGGTCTCCCAGAGGCAGTCCTTGCCGACGATGCCGAGGTCGGCGGAGCCGTGGTCGACGTAGGCCGCGACGTCCAGCGGGCGCACCGTGATCAGGCGCAGGTCGGGGCCGGGCTGGAGCACCAGCTTGCGCCCGATGTCCGCCGGGGCCAGGTCGGCCAGCCCCGCGTCGCGGAGGCGCTGCAGGGCCCCCGGCAGCAGGTTCCCGGTGGGGATGGCGACGGTTATCATCGCGGCTGCTCCGGCGTGGCGACCGCGGTCACCGCAGCAGCTCCGCCGCCGTCACCGGCCAGCGCCCGGCGCCGTCGAGGATGAAGGTCTGGTCGCCGTCGCAGACCACCAGCTCGTCGGCCCCGAGCGCCCGGGCCCGCTTGCGCAGGTCGAGCTCCGCCAGCGGCTCGGCCTCCAGCAGCACCCGCCGCCCGCCCGCCCGCAGCTCGGCGGCCAGCCCGACGGCCCGCGCGGCCGGCCCGGAATGGCCGCCGGGGCCGCCCTCGTCGGGCGACGCCGCGTAGCCGACCATCACCAGCCGCCGATGCGGCCCCTCGGGGGCGTCGCCACCGAGTGCATCGTGGACCCGGTCCAGGAAGACCACCAGGCCGGTCGCCGGGAGGTCCTCGCCGAAGCGGCGGAGGAGGCTGTCGTAGCGCCCGCCGACCGCCAGGGGGATGCCGACCCCGGCCGCGAAGGCCTCGAAGACCAGGCCGGTGTAGTAGTCGAAGTCGCGCACCGCGCCTAGGTCCAGGTTGACCCGGCCGGCCACGCCGTGGGCCTCCAGCAGCCGGAAGACCTCGCGCAGCTCGGCGATGGCCTCGGCCGAGATCGGGTTGGTGACCAGTGCCGCCGCGTGCTCCAGGATCTCCGGCCCCCCCCGCATCGCCGGGAAGCGGAGCAGCAGCTCGCGCTCCGCCGCCCCCAGGGCGGTGCCCGTCAGTGCCCGCTCCATCTCGACCAGGTCGCGGCCCACCAGGGCGTCGGCCACCATGTCGCGCTGGGCCGGGGGCAGCGAGGCCATCAGGCCGCCGAAGAAGCCGACGTGCCCGACCTCGACCTGGAAGTCGCTCAGGCCGCAGCCGCGCAGGGCGCCGATGGCCATCGCCACCACCTCGGCGTCGGCCAGCGGCGAGTGGACCCCGATCAGCTCCGCGCCGGCCTGGAGCGCCTCGCGCCGGGTGCCGGCGTTGGGGTGGGCCTGGTAGGTGCGGCCGATGTAGCAGAGCCGCAGCGGCCGGGGCGCCTGCTGGAGCTGCCCGGCGACCACCCGCGCCACCGAGACCGTCCGCTCCCCCACCAGGGCCAGCATCCGGCCGTCGCCGTCGGCCAGCTTGAAGAGACGCTGCAGCTGCTCCGGCTGGACCCCCAGCTCGACGGTGCTGAGCAGCTCCAGGCTGGGGGTGGCGACCAGCTCGTAGCCCCAGGCGTCGAAGCTCTCCAGCATCGCGTCCTCCAGCCGGCGGCGCTGCCGCGCCTGGCCCGGGAGGAGGTCGAGCAGGCCTCCCGGCCGCCCCGCCCTTTGCTGTTTCACTGTAGAATCCATCACTTTATCTTAGTAAAGTCGAAGTGGAGAGCATAGCAGGGATGATGCCAGACGAGGGGCCCCTCCAGCCCCGCCCCAGACCCCCCGGCCCCGGCTGGCGCGATGCGCCCTACTTGACTCCGTTGATCCCCATGAAGCGGCTCAGCAGGGCGTCGCGGGCCCGGTCCGGCAGCTTGCCGACGGTCGCCTGCATCCGCGCGTCCGACCCCACCAGGTAGCGGGTCCGGGGGTGCGCCGCGGTCAGCGCGTGCTCCACGACCTGGGCCACCTTGTCCGGCGAGATCCCGGCGGCGGCGGTCTCCTCCGACTTCTTGCGCAGGATCGGCATCACCGGGCCGTAGAGCCGCTTGCCCTCCTCGGGGTAGGCGGCGGCTCGGGCGTCGAAGTCGGTCAGGCCCTTCTCCCAGAGCGGGGTGGCGATCGAGCCCGGCTCGATCAGCGCGACCTGGATGCCCCAGGGACGGAGCTCGGTCCGCAGCGCGTCACAGATCGAGGCGACGGCCGCCTTGCTGGCCGAGTACGGCGCCACGAAGGGCACCGCCATCCGCCCCGAGATCGAGCCGGTCACGGCGATCCGGCCGTGGCCCAGCCGCAGCAGGGGCAGGAAGGCCTGGGTGACGGCGATGACGCCGACCACGTTGACCTCGAAGATCCTCCTGACCTCGTCCAGGTCGGCCAGCTCGATCGGGCCGCCGCCGCTGACGCCGGCGTTGTTGACCAACCCACGGAGCCCGCCCGCGCCGGCCGCCTCGGTCACCGCCGCCACCGCCGCCGCCAGCGCGGCGGGGTCGGTGACGTCGAGGATGATCGGCTTCAGCCGGGGCAGGCTGGGGGTCGTCAGCCGGTCCGCGTCCTCCTGGCGCCGGACCCCGGCAAAGACCGTGAAGCCGGCGATCGCCAGGCGGCGGGCGCTGGCCTCGCCGATCCCGGTCGAGGCGCCGGTGACCACCACCACGCCCCGGGATGCGTCCTGCCCGCTCACCGTCGCGCCTGGCCCGGGCGTGAGCCGCTCATCCGCCCTCCCCGGCCGCCGATCACGGCCCTAATAGTTGTCGTCGCCGTTGTTGTCGTCATTGAAGTCGGAGGCGTCCTCCATGCCCGGCTCCACGGCGTGCATCCCGTCCAGCTCGTCGTCGCCGTCGGCGCCCCCGCCGTCGTCGTCCTCGTCGTCGTCGCCGGCGAGCCCCTCCAGGTCGTTGTCGCGGAGCAGGATGTCCTTGGCGTAGGAGCGGAACTCCTGGCCCTTGCGCACCGGGAACGAGGGCTGACCGGCCAACTCCGGCGCCTGGTAGGTCTCGCGGAGGATGATCCGCACCCCCTTGTCGTCGGCGGTGGCGATGGCCCCGGCGTAGCGGTTGCCACCGGCCATGAACTTCATCACCCGGCGGGCCAGCTTGGCCTCGACCCGGCCGAAGCGCTGGCCGTTGCTGGTCTTGACCACCAGGTCGCTGCCCTCCTGGGCCACCTCGACCTGGTCGCCGGGGGCCACCAGGGCGCTGTCCAGGCCCTTGTCGAGGTGGACCGAGGCCAGCGCGGTCTTGCCCATCTCCTCGACGAAGAGGTTGACGTCGACGGCCGACTTGGTGGTCGGCGCCGCGGTCTTCTCCTGGATCAGGGCCTCCAGCCGGTTGACGTTCTTGAGCGCGATGCCGTTGAGCGGGTTCAGCTCCAGGGTGGCCCGGTAGGAGGCCAGGGCGTCGTCCAGCTTGCGCAGCTCGGTGTAGACCTTGCCCAGACGGTTGTTGACCTCCTCGTCGGCGCCGAAGCGCTCGACGATCTCCATGTTCAGCGCCAGGGCGGTCTGCCAATCGGCGTCCAGGGCCGCGGCGATGGCCTCCTCGACCAGCTCCAACCTCGGCTTGACGCGCTCGGGGATTTCGGCCAAGTGGGGACCTCCAGGGCGGAATAGAATGACAGGAAGGGCGCGCCGGGGCACGCAAGGGCACCAAAGTATAGGCATGTCAGGCTCCCGCGGCCCGGCATAATTCAGCCATGACTCGGCCGGGAAGGGTGCTCGCCGCCGGGCTCTGGCTCTCCCTGCTGCTGACCGGGTGCACCTCGGCCGGCCGCCCGGCGACCGGGGACCTGGTGATCGGCGCGGTGTACCCGCTGACGGGCCAGAACGGCGGCGACGGCAAGCTCGAGCTGTCGGGCCTGCGCCTGGCGGTGGAGCTGATCGACCAGCGCGGAGGGGTGGGCGGGCGCCAGGTCCGGATCGTGACCGCCGACGCCCCCTCGGAGGCCGCCGCCCCGGCCGCCGTCGACAGCCTGGTCGACCGGGGCATCGGGGTCCTGGTGGGGACCAACGGCAGCACCATCGCGCTGCCGGCGACCCGGCGGGCCTCGGAGCGGGGGGCCCTCTACCTGGAGACCGGCGCGGTGGCCGACTCGATCACCGCCCGCGGGCTCCCCGGCATCCTCCGCACCGTCGCCACCGGCGGCACCCTGGGCCGCAAGGCGGCCGACTTCGCCCACGACTTCGTCCTGCCGGGGTTGAAGCTGGCCCCCGCCGCGGCCCGCACGGTGGTGCTCTTCGAGGGCGACACCTACGGCGCCTCGGTGGGCTACGGGGCCATCGACGAGGCGGGCCTGATGGGCCTGAACGTGGTCGACAGCATCAGCTACGACGCCGGCCACACCGACTTCACCAGGCTGGCGGCCCAGGTCGACGCCGACCGTCCCGACCTGATCCTGACCGCCTCCTACCTGGAGGACGCCCTGGCCTTCCGCCACGCCGCCCTGGCCCGGCACCTCAAGGTCAGGGCCATCGTGGGCACCTCCTCGGCCTACTGCCGGCAGGACTTCGGCGACGCCCTGGGCCAGGACGCGGTCGGGCTCTACGCCTCCGACAAGCCCAACCAGGACATCAACGAGGCGGCCCTGACCCCCGCCGCCCGCGACCTCCTCCACGCCGCCCGCGACCGCTACCTGGCGGAGCACGGCGGCTCGATGAGCGCCGAGGCGGTATCGGGCTTCGTCGGCGGCTGGGTCCTGCTCCACGAGGTCGCCCCCCGCGCCGCCTCGCTCTCCCGCGACGACCTCTGGAAGGCGGCGATGGCGGTCGACCTGCCGGCGGGTTCGGAGATCAACGGCGCCGGGGTCAGGTTCGCCGCCGCCGGCCAGCCCGACATGGGCCAGAACCGCCGCGCCGCCAGCGTGATCTGGGAGTGGCTCAGCCCGGGCCACCGCGCCGTGGTCTACCCACCGGCCTACGCCCAGGCGCCGCCCCGGATCCTCAGCATCACGACTTGACCGGCGAGCCGGGGCGGCGGCGGGCGCTGGGGGTCGGGCTGGCCCTGGCCGCGGCCTACGCCCTGGCCGCCGGGCTGAGCGCCCGCCTGGGGGCGCCGCCCCGGCCGATCTACGACGGGACCTGCCCGGCGGCGATCTGCCCGCCGCCGAGCACGGCGCCGTATTCGCCGCCGCCCCGCCCCGAACCGACCCCGACGCCCGGGGGCGGTCCCCGGCCGTCGTCGGCGCCGCCCCGACCGGGAGCCACGCCGAGCCCCCGGGCCAACCCGAGCGCCGCCGCCGGCTCACCCGCGCCCGCCGGGCCGCCGAGCGTCGCCCCCAGCCCGGCGCCGGTGGCCGCCGGCCTGGTCGGGCCCGCCGGCGGGACGGTGGCCTCGGCCGGGGGCGAGGTCGCCGTGACCCTGCCGGCCGGGGCCGTCGGGGAGGCCACGGCGATCTCCCTCGCGGCGGTGGCCTCCGACCTGCCGCCACCCCCGGGCCGGGTGCGGTCGACGGCGATCTGGCACCTCAGCGCCACCGCGCGGGGGCAGCCGCTGACGGTGTTCCGGCGCACGCTGCGGATCGCGCTGCGGTACCCGGCGGCCGCGCCGGACCTGGTCTGCTTCTGGGACGGCACCGCCTGGGAGGCCCTGCCGACGACGGTCGACCCGGCGGGGCGGATCGCCACCGCCACCTCGGCCCACCTCAGCCTGTTCGCCGCCTTCGGGCCGGCGCCGGCGCCCCTGGTCCCGCCCAAGACCGGCGTGCCCGGCGGGCTCATCCTGGGCGCGGTCGGCGCCGCCGGCGCGCTGGCGGTGGTCGCGGCGGCGCTGGCCGTGCGCCGGCGGGGGGTGCCGGTGGAGGCGGCGCCATCGCCGGCAGGCCCCGCTGCGCTCGCCGGTCCCGCCCCGCTCGTCGTCCTCGGCCTGGCCGCGCTGGCGGCCGCCGGCCTGGGGATTGCCTTCAACGCCACCCGCATCGGCCTCCGGCTGGACCATCGCACCTCCGGCGCCGCGGCGCTGGCCTTCGCGGTCCTGGGCGGTCTTGCCGCCGCCCTGGCGGTCGCCTCGCGGCTGAGTGGCGCCGACCTGGGCCTGCGCCGCCCGGTGGCCATCCCCAGCGCCGCCGGCGCGGCCGTGGTGGTCGCGGCGCTGATCCTGCCGGCGGTCGTCCTCCACCCTCACCCCGCCAGCCCGGCCCCCGGCGCGGCGCTATCAGCGATCGTCCTGTTCGGCCTGTTCGTCGCGCCGGCCGAGGAGCTGCTGTTCCGGGGCGTGCTCCAGGGCGCCGCCACCCGCCTGGCCGGAGCGCCCGCCGGGATCGCGGCCGGCGCGGCCGCCTTCGCGCTCGCCCACCTGCCGGTCTACGGCCCGGCCTCGCTCCCCCTCGGCCTCGGCGCCGGGCTGCTGCTCGGCTGGCTGCGCTGGTGGAGCCGCTCCCTGGCGGCGCCCACCCTGGCCCATGCGATCGCCGACCTCGCCCTGCTCTTCGCCTGAGCGCGGTCGGAGCTAGTCGGCCCGCCTCCGCGCCGCGACCCCGCCGGCGAGCATCAGCGCAACCAGCAGCGCCAGCGGCCAGAACCCGCCCGGCCCGGCACCCGAGACGGTGTTCGGCAGCAGCCGGGGGCTGGGGCTCGCCGTCGGCGCCACCCCCGCCTCCAGCCGGGCGGCGTCACCGACGTTGGAGTTGCCCTCCAGGAAGCTGACCCCGGCCACCTCGGCCGCCGCCGGGCCGGTGTAGCGCACCACGTAGAGGCCGTTGCGGATGTCCGAGTAGTAGATCAACCCGCCGGAGATGATCGGGTAGCTCCAGGCGATGACGTTGTCGCTGCCGACCTCCAGCACCGGGTCCTGGCTGACGTCGTACAGCTCCGGGCTGGGCAGGTAGAAGCCCGCCTGGGTGGGATGGACCGGGTCGCTGAGGTCGATCGCCTGCAGCCCGCCGGAGTGCCAGGTGACCAGCGCCACGTCCGGCAGCACCGTCGGGTTGTGGGAGGCGTAGCTGCTGTAGTTGTCCTCGGCCGCGAAGGTCGCGTAGCCCGCGTCGGTCTGGGCCGGGCAGGACAGCTTGTTCTCGTCGATCCTGTACTCCGACGCCAGCCTGGGCCGGGTGGGGTCGCGGATGTCGATGATCCGGACCCAGCCCCAGGGGCAGCCGCTGAGCGCGAAGCTGCCCTCGGCCGCGCCCACCGCGCCGTCCTTGCCGTAGATCTCCTCGGTCGTCACCACGTAGGGCTTGGACGGCACCTTGACCGCCGAGTGCGCCCCCTGGTTGTCCCAGTAGACCCGGTTGGCGGCGGGGGTGATGAAGCGGAAGAGCGGCTTGGCGGCGCCGCTCGCGAAGTCGGCGCTGTCCATCATCAGGAAGCCGCCGCCGAGGTGGGCCAGGTAGGCGACCTTGCCGTCGGGCGAGACGCTCAGCGAGTGAAGGCGGACGTCGTAGGAGTTGGTGTCCTTGGCCGCGGCCAGCGCCGCGTTGATGTTGCCGGAGATGTCGAGCTTGCCCAGCGCGGGGAACTGGCCCTGGCGCCAGCCGCTGATGTCGGTGACGTTGAGCATCGCGGTGGTGGTGTTGGGCGAGGTCCAGTAGAGCAGCGCCCGCCGCGACGGGTCCTTGGGGTCGACCCACAGGAACATCTCGTGCGGGATGGTGGGGATCGAGAGCACCGTGGTACCGGTGGCGCGCAGGACCAGGTCGGTGCTGGGCGGCCGGAAGCTGCTGATCAGCCGCGGATTGGCGGGGTCGCTGAGGTCGAAGAAGGCGATCCGCATGTAGTCGTCGACCAGGCCGGTGTCGCCGGTCGATGTCAGGCAGTCGTGGAGCACCGCGCTGCAGGCGAAGTACATGACCATCAGCACCTTCTGCTGCGGCCAGACCCGCAGCTCGCGCGAGGTGTAGCCGACCTGCATGTGGGGATCGACCGAGGCCAGGGTGATCTCGCCCACGTCCTTGAGGTTGGCCGGGTCGGTGGCGTCGACCACCAGCACCCCGGTGTGGATGCCGTGGTTGGGCTCGCCGTCGGTGCGGCTGCCAACGTAGACGTAGTGCCCGTAGACCGCGATCGCCGCGTTCATCCCCCGGTTGAAGAGCGGGTCGTGGCCGACCAGGGTGAAGTTCTTGGCGGTGTTGGCCGCCGTCCCGGCGGCCGGGACGGCGCCGGCGACCAGCAGCGCCAGGCAGCCCGTCGCGGCCGCCCCCCGGCGGCCGAGTCCAGCAAAGCCCATACCGCGAACCTCCCTGGCGGGCCCGCCTTCCCCGCGTGACCCGCGCTCCGTCGTCCCGGGCGCCAGCCGCCCGG
>DASZGP010000088.1:0-6858 GCA_035938695.1 Candidatus Dormiibacterota bacterium
CCCACCGTGGTGCTGCCGTCGGGCAGCGACGGCTGCACCGCCTGGCGCGCCGCGGTCTCCATCAGCAGGATCATGGCCGGGGTCGCCAGCACCCCCACGCTGCCGCTGCCGAGGTGCGCCGCCGAGAGCTCGACGGTCACCTCGCGGGTGACCTCGAAGCTGAGGCCCGGTCGGGGGCCGTCCGCCGCGGCCGCGCCGTCCGCCGGGCCGGTGGCCCGGGCGCCCGCGGACGCCCCGCCGTCTGCGCTCACGCCACCTCCGGGCTCACGTGACGATGGTCTGGCGCGGGTAGGCGATCTGGGGGTCGCACATCACGTTGACCAGCGCCGGCAGCCCGCTGGCGAACGCGCGCCGGATCGCCGGCCCGATCTCCCCTGGCTTGGTCACCAGCTCGCCGTGGCCGCCGAGCGCCTCGACCACCCGGTCGTAGCGCGCGCCGGGGTTGAGGTCGGCGGCCACCGACCAGCCGTACATCGCCTCCATGGGGTGCTTCTCCAGCCCCCAGGCGGCGTTGTTGCCGACGATCGCCACCACCGGCAGGCGGTGCCGGACCATGGTGTCGAACTCCATGCCGGCGAAGCCGAAGGCGCCGTCGCCGAGCAGCAGCACGACCTGCTTGTCGGGGTGGGCCAGGCGCGCCGCGATGGCCCCGCCGGGGCCCATGCCCAGGGTGCCGAAGGGGCCGGGGTCGAGCCAGTGGCCGGGCAGGTAGGAGGGCATGACCTTGCCGGCGTAGCTGACGAAGTCGCCACCGTCGCCGATGACCACCGCGTCGCGGTCCAGCACCTTGAGCAGCTCGCCGTAGATCCGCATCGGGTGGATGGGGTCGGCGTCGGACTCCAGCTCGGCCCGCTCACGCTCCCGCGAGGCGGCCTCCCTACCTCGCAGCTGCTCCAGCCAGGCGGCCCGCCCGCCGGGTCCCGGGCTGCGCCCGGCCAGGGCCTCCAGCGCGGCGCCGACGTGGCCGGCGATGCCGACGTCGGGGACGCGGTTGCGCTCCAGGTCGCCGTAGTCGATGCGGACCACCCTGGCGCCCTCGGGGATCGAGGAGCCGAAGTTGAGCCGGAAGTCCAGCGGGGTTCCCAGCAGGATCACCAGGTCGGCGCCCCCGAGCGCCGCGCCCCGGGTCCGGGAGAGCGCGTTGGGATTGTCGGAGGCCAGGCAGCCGCGCCCCATGCCGTTGGCGTAGACCGGCAGCGCCGCGCTCTCGGCAAGCTCCCGCAGGGCGTCCTCGCCGTGGTGCCAGTAGACCCCGGTGCCGGCCAGCACCACCGGCTGGGTCGATGCCGCGATCAGGTCGGCCGCGCGCCGGACCAGCTCGGGGTCGGGCTCGGGCCGCCACTCCGCCGCCCGCGGCCACTCCAGGCCGGCCTCGTCCAGCGGCGAGTAGAAGACGTCCATCGGCACGTCCAGGAAGCTCGGCCCCGGCTCCCCCACCGAGGTCGCCTCCCAGGCCTCGGCCACCGCGATGTGGGCCCGGGCCCCGTCGTGGACGGTGGCGGCGTGCTTGGTCAGCGGCCGCACGATCGGCAGGTGGTCCATTTCCTGGAGGCTGCCCTGGCCCCAGCGGATGTCCGGGGCCCGCCCGCCGATGACCAGCGCCGGGCTGCCGTTCTGCTTGGCCGAGGCCAGACCGGTGGCGGAGTTGGTCACCCCGGGGCCGGCGGTGACCGCGGCCACCCCTGGCTGGCGGGTCAGCTTGGCCCAGGCCTCGGCGGCGTGCACCGCGTGCTCCTCGTGGCGGGTGTCGATCAGCCGGATGCCCAATTCGACGCAGCCGTCGTAGAGCGGGAAGATGTGGCCCCCGCTGAGGGTGAAGACCTGGCCCACGCCGAGCCGCTGGAGCTGGGCCGCCATCAGCCGGCCGACGTTGTAGGGCATCCGCTCGTCGGCGGCGCGGCGGGCCCTCAGGACCTCGGCGTCTTCGGCGTAGGCGTGGCTCATCGCGGGTCGGGGGGGTTGGTGCCGAGGAAGGGACTTGAACCCATACGGCCTTGCGGCCACCAGCCCCTCAAGCTGGCGTGTCTACCTATTTCACCACCTCGGCAGGTTGCGGACGTCCGGGCCGGAGCCGGCCGGCGCTCGGCCTGAGATTGTAGCTGCTAGGGCTCGGGCCGAGCGTCGCCCCCCAGCGGGAGGTCGACGATGAACTCGGTGCCGGTGCCGACCACGCTGCGCACGGAGATCGTCCCGCGGTGCTCGTCGACCAGCTCGCGGGCGATCGCCAGGCCCAGCCCGGTGCCCTCGCGCTGCCGCTCGCCGGCACCCCGGAAGAAACGCTCGAAGATCCGCGGCAGGTCGGCCTCGGCGATCCCCGGCCCCCGGTCCACCACCCGGACCACGAAGCGCCGGTCGGCCACCGTCCCGACCAGGTTGACCGCGGCGCCCCGGGGGCTGAACTTGACCGCGTTGTCGAGCAGGATCGAGAACGTCTGGCGCAGCCGCACCGCGTCGCCCAGAATGGTGCCGTCGCCGGTGAGGCCGGCCTCCAGCTCGACGCCGCCCGCCTCGGCCAGCAGCCGGCCGGCCGCCGCCACCTCCGCGAAGAGCGCCGCGACCTGGATCGGGTCCCGCCGCAGCCGCCCCCGCCGCGACTCGGACTGGGCCAGGGTGCCGAGGTCCTCGACCAGCCGGCCGAGCTGGGCGCTCTCCGCGACGATGTCCTCGGCCAGCCGCCTGATCCGGGGCGGGGGCGCCTCGCGCTGGCGCAGGATGGCCTCGGCGGCGGTGCGGATCACGGTCACCGGGGTGCGCAGCTCGTGCGAGGCGTCGGAGACGAAGGCCTTCTGGCTCTCCACGCTGAGGCGGATCGGCTCCAGCGTCTTGCCCGCCAGCCAGGAGCCGGCCAGGAAGGTCACCAGCAGGGCCAGCAGCGAGGAGGCCACCATCAGCGAGGTCAGGTTGGCCATGGCCTGGGGGATGACCCGGGTCGAGCGGGCCACCTGGATCACCGCGATCACCGCGCCGCCCCGGGTCACGGGATCGGTGTAGACCATGAAGCGGTTGCTGCCGGAGCCGGTCTCCGTGAGCGCCGCCCGGCCCGCCATCGCGGCCCGCAGCGCGGTGCGCTCGGGCAGCACGCTGCCGCTGGAGGAGTTGGTCTGCTGCAGCACCGAGCCCGAGGGGGTGTCGATGAACAGCGAGACGTCGGACCAGCTGGGGTCGCTGGCCAGGGTGCGGTTCTCGAAGTAGGCCACCCCGCCGACCTCGATCAGCGCCTGGGTGGCCTGGTGGGCCTTGCTCTGGAGGTCCTCCGAGAGGCTGTCGCGGAGGCCCTGGGAGGTGAAGGTGGCGACGCCGAGGTCGAAGCCGATCAGGATGGCGGCGACGAAGAGGACGTAGTAGAAGGTCAGGCGCAGGCGCGCGCGCTGGAACACGGCGCGCCCAGCCTAGCCGGTGGCGCGCTCGGTCTGGGCCGGCTGGGGCGCGACGATACGGTAGCCGACGCCGTGCACCGTCTGGATCGGGTCCGGACCGCCGCCGGCCTCCAGCTTGCGGCGCAGGTAGGAGATGTAGACGGCGACCCGGTTGGTCAGGCCGTCGAAGTCGTAGCTCCAGACGTGGTCGGCGATCTGCTGGCCGCTGAGGACCTGGTTGGGGTGGCGCATCAGGTACTCCAGCAGGGCGAACTCCTTGGGGGTCAGGTCGATCCGCCGCTCGCCGCGCCGCACCTCGCGGGTCTTGAGGTCGAGGCTGACGTCGCCGACGGTGAGCCGGTTGCTGATCACCTCGGGCACCTCGCGACGGGACAGGGCCCGGATCCGGGCCAGCAGCTCGGCGAAGGCGAAGGGCTTGGTCAGGTAGTCGTCGGCGCCGGCGTCGAGACCGGCGACCCGGTCGTCGACCGAGGTGCGCGCGGTCAGCATCAGGATCGGGGTGCGGATCTTGCGCTCGCGCACCCGCCGGCAGACCGTGAGGCCGTCGATGCCCGGCAGCATGACGTCGAGGACGATCAGGTCGTACTCCCCGCCGCGCACGTACTCCAAGGCCTCCTCACCGTCAAAGGCCAGGTCGACGGTGTGGTTCTCGTCCTCCAGCAGGCCCTGGAGGAGGTGGGCCAGCTTGCGCTCGTCCTCGACGACCAGCAGGCGCATCTTCCGTTCCTAGAGGTTGCTCGGCCTCTCGCCCAGCGTGACCTCGATGGTCTGCCGGCTGCTGCCGTAGCGGAGCACCGACAGCTTGACCTTGTCGCCGACCTTGTGGTGGCTGAGGATGCCGATCACGGTGTTGTCGACGCCCACGTCGGTGCCGTCGATGCTGACCACGATATCGCCCTGCTTGACCCCGGCCTTCTCGGCCGGACCGCCGGCGGCGACCGAGACCACCAGGGCGCCGTGGTCGACGGGCAGGCTGTTGGCCAGGGCGTACTGGCTGTCGATCGGCTGCTCGGTGATGCCCAGGTAGGGATGGGCCACGCCGCCCGGCTGGAGCAGCTGCAGCGCGGTCGGCCGGGCCCGGTCGCTGGGGATGGCGAAGCCGATGCCGTCGACCGGCTGGCCGGTGCTGGGGTCGGCCGCGGCGATGGCGGTGTTGATGCCCACCACCTCACCGCTGAGGTCGATCAGGGGGCCGCCGCTGTTGCCATGGTTGATGGCGGCGTCGGTCTGGATCATGTCGAAGAGCTGCTGGTCGGCGAGGTTGCGGTGGAGCGCCGAGACCACCCCCGAGGTGACCGTGTTGTGGTAGTCGCCGAGGGCGCTGCCGATGGCCAGCACCTGCTCGCCGGGCTGGAGGTTGGCCGAGGTGCCGAACTGGGCGACGTCGGCGGCGGGCACCGGACCCGGGATCTTGAGCACGGCCAGGTCGCTGAGGGCGTCCTTGCTGACCACCGTGGCGTCGACCTTCTTCTTGCCGTCGGCGTAGAGGACGGTGAAGGAGGTGCCGTTGGCGACCACGTGGTTGTTGGTCAGGACGTGGCCGTCGGTGTCGAAGATCACCCCGGTGCCGATCGCGGTGAAGCTGCTGGTGCCGCCGAAGACGCCGTTCTGGGTCTTGCCGACGGTGGTGATGGTGACCACCGCCGGGGCCACCTTCTTGACCGCCTCGATCATCGCCAGGCTCTGCTGGACCGAGACGGTGGCGACCGTCCCGGTGGTGCTGGGGTTGCCGGTGGTGACCAGCCCGCTGTAGGTGCGCGGGGTCCGGGTCGCGGCCAGGTAGCCGCCCCCGGCGCCGGCGCCGGCCGCGGCCAGGACCACCAGCAGCCCGGCGCCCCAACGGCCCACGGCGCCGCGGCGCGGCGGCGGCGTGTACGAGGGAGGCGCCCAGCTCATGGGCTCGACGGCGGGCTCGGGCTGGCTCGGGACGACTCCTTCGGACATGCGGCAACCTCTGGCGGGATGGGCGGCGCTGAGAGTGAGGCTAGGCGCCTGGCATTAGAGGCGGATTAGATCGGCGCCCGGCGGGCGCGCTCCAGCTCCTCCACCACCGCCGCGCCGGCCCGGGCCCAGGAGAACAGGCCACGACGGCCCAGCCCCACGGCGGCCAGCTCCGCCCGCAGCGCCGGGCTGTCGATCAGCTCGGCCAGCCGCGCGGTGATGGCCGCCTCGTGGGTCGGCGGGACGAAGCGCGCCGCGTTGCCGGCGACCTCCCGGAAGGGCGGGATGTCCGACGCCAGGATGGGCAGCCCGCTGGCCATGGCCTCGACCAGCGGCAGGCCGAAGCCCTCGGCCGTGGACAGGGCGCAGAGCAGCAGCGACTGGCGCATCAGGGCGGCGAGGTCCTCGGAGGTCACGTGGCCGGCGAAGACCACCCGGTCGGCGATGCCCAGCTCGGCGGGCAGGGCCAGCACCGGCTCGTGCCGCCAACCCGGCTTGCCCACGATCAGCAGCGGCGGAGCGGTGGCCGGCAGACCGGCGTAGGCCCGGATCAGGCTGGCGTAGTTCTTGCGCGGCTGGATGGTACCCACCGCCAGCAGCGGCGCCCGGGTGATGCCGAGCCGGCCCAGCGCCTCCCCGGGCGGCTCCGGCGCGGCGCCACCGGCCGGCGGGTGGAAGAGCCGCGCGTCGGCCGCCTCGCGGACCACCACGCACCTGGCGGCGGCCCAGGGAAACTCGGCGAGCACCTCGGCCTCGGTGCTCTCGGAGACGCAGACGATCCTGGCCGCCTTCCGGAAGGTGCCGTCGAGCAGCCGCCGGAAGTAGCCCCAGCGGGGCCGGAACTCGTGGAGGTCGTGGACCGTGACCACCGCCGGGCAGGGCATCGGCAGCAGCAGGGGCAGGATCGGGATCGGGGTGAAGTAGACGGCGGCGCCGTGGCAGGCCAGCGGCAGCCGGACCTGGGTCCAGCCGGGGCCGCCACCCGGGCGCACCTCGTCGGGGCCGGTCCCCGGCGCGGCCGCCGCGGCCGGACTCGCGGCCCCCGCGCCCGGCGGCGTGAAGACCCGCACCCGCCGGACGCCCTCGCCGGGCAGCCCGCGCCAGCCCTCGACCAGGTGCGGCAGGAGGTGGAGGAGGTAGTTGTCGATCCCCGCCCGCGCGGCGCTCAGGCGCGACGCGTCGACGGCCAGAAGGACGTCCGGGGAGGGGGTCACCGGCGCGGGCCGATGCTATGATCCGAGCACATGTCCGGTCCGGATTACCGGGCCTCCAGCACGAGTCAGGAGGTGGTGCCGATGGATTGTAGTCGACGTACCCGCAACGATCGGATGGGGACAAAGGGCCGCGCGGCCGGGAAGACGGTCTAGACGGCCACAGCGTAGGCGGAAGCCTCGCGAGTCAAGATCGACCCCGGGTCGGCGAAGAGCGCCGGGGCGGCTTGCGAGCCCACCATCCGACGCCGAGTTGGCACCGAGGCCTCGGGGAAACCCGGGGCCTCTTTCTTTTGCCGCCGAGGTCGCCGGCCGGAAGCTCGAGGGTC
>DASZGP010000089.1:0-6354 GCA_035938695.1 Candidatus Dormiibacterota bacterium
CCGGGCGAGGGCTGGTACTGGTGCTTCCCCGACGAGCTGTTCTTCGAGCTGGAGGACGCACCGCCGGCGCCGCACCACCCATGAGGACCGAGCAGGAGATCATCGAAGGCGCCGGGACGGTGGCGGTGGTCGGCGCCTCACGCGACGCCGGCAAGCCGTCGGGGAAGATTCCCTACCTCCTTCAGCACCGCGGCTTCCGGATCGTCCCCGTCAACCCCCCCGCCGAGAACCTCTTCGGCGAGCGCACCTACGCCTCCCTGCTGGATATCGCCGAGCCGGTCGACGTGGTCGACGTCTTCCGTCCCGCCGCCGAGGCCCCGGAGATCGCCCGCCAGGCGGTGGCCATCGGCGCCAGGGCGCTCTGGCTGCAGCTCGGCATCGTCTCCGACGAGGCCCGGGCGATCGCCGAGGCCGCCGGCCTGGACTACGTCGAGGACCTCTGCCTGGGCCGCGAGAGCATCCGCCTGCACATCGCCCGGACGCCGATGGTGAGGCTCTCTCGCCCCGCCTGATCCCGCGAAAGCCCGGGGGTCAGTGCCAGCGGCCGTGGTGCTCGCGGTGCGCCTGGGTCAGGCCGTCGCGGAAGAAGCGGTCGTAGTACTCGATCTCCACGTGGTGGACCTGGAGCCAGACGCCGGGGACGTGGATCGCGTCGCAGTGCGCCGGGAAGCGGCCGTGGGTCTCCTGGATGTAGGTGCAGACGTCCTTGACGCACTGGATGACGTCCTGGCCGTAGTCCGCCGCATCCTTCAGGTACTGCCCGCCGTAGCTCCCCTTGTAGATCCGGTCGAAGAGGGCGGTGTCCTTGTAGACGCCGTCGGGCCCGAACTTCCCGGCGACCACCGCGTCCACGGCGTCGGACATGCTGTCGTAGTAGCCCGGGGCCACCGTCATGCCCTTGATCAGGTGCTCGCCCTTGTGCCGCAGCCCGATGGGATTGGCCCGGACGTTGGCCAGCATCGGCAGCGGCACCTGCCAGCGGAGCAGGTCCATCGGCCGCCACTTCGGCGTGACGAAGTCGAACCCCAGCATGGGCCCGTACTTCTGGATGAACTTGGGGTCGCCGAGGATGACCGGCGGCCCGATGGCGCCGTGGATCCAGGCGCCCAGGCCCATGCCGTCGGCGGTCAGGAAGAGGTTCTGGAGGAGCAGGTCGGCCTCGATCTGCGTGCGCAGTGAGCCCAGGACGCCAAGCGGCAGCGGCAGGGCCTTGTTCAGGAAGCCGCTCTTGACCCAGCGCCTGACGCCGGCCAGCCGGTAGAAGTTGCGGTCGTCGCGGATCACCGGACGCGCCGCCTGCGGCTCGGTCAGGACGTACATCAGGCCGTTGATGTACTGCGCCGAGAGGTCCACCACCGGGAACAGGATCGTGGTCCCGGGCAGGTTGGAGAGGAAGCGGTTGGAGTCGGTGTAGGCGGGGAAGTCGCGCATGCCCTCGGGGACGTCCAGACGATGGTCGAGGAGCCGGACCTTGGCCTGCTCGGCCCGCTCGGTCAGGCGTTCGGGGGTGAAGACGTCCTCGCCCTCGGGGGGCGGCGGCAGGCGGCGCAGGAAGTAGGTGCCGCTGTCGTTGATCAGGAAGAAGTGGGTGCCCTGGGCGTTGTCGGGGCTGCCCGCGGTGCGCCCGGCCATGGTCCAGAGGTCGGGCTTGGCCATGATCTCCCGCCCCGTGCCCGGCTCCTGGAAGGGACGGTCGGGCATGGTCAGCCCGGTGCAGCCGGTGGCCGCTATCAGCAGCGCCTCCTCCAGCGCGGAGAGCGGCTCGGGCGCGTTGGGCGACTCGTAGCTCATGTCGCCGGCGGCCAGCGAGGCGCCCCGGCTGACTCGGTGCGTGCGACGCCGCCAGATGGTCTCCAGGAGGGGGCGGCGGAGCAGGGCCTCGAGGCCCGGGTGGTCCATCACCCGGCTCCCGGGATGATCGGCCGCCAGGGCGCGAAGGCGCTGGCGTCGCGCGGCATCAGCGGCGCCAGCTCCGGGCAGTGCCGCTGGATCACCTCGCGCATGCCGCTCCTGGCGATCCAGTCCATGCCCAGCGGCGAGTAGATCTCGGGGCGGAAGTCGACGGTCAGGAAGCGGTCGCTCTGGAGCCGCCGCGAGGCCATCAGGATGAAGATCCGGAAGGCGGTGTCGCTGAAGCCGAAGCCCACCGGCGGCGTCTCGCCGAAGAGCCCGACCATGGTGTCCACCCGGTCGATGTCGCCGTAGATCTCCCTGAGCAGGCGGACGTCCTGGGGGTCGGCGGTCAGGTCCTCCCAGCGCTTGACGCGCGGCTCGTGCAGGCCCGCCCGGAAGTCGTTGTAGCGCGGCACGCCGCGGCGGCGCACGCGCACCAGGTCGACCACCGCCAGGTCGACGATCTCGCTGTCCTGCGGCGCGCCGGCGCCGGTCCGCTGGAACTTGCGCAGCGCGTTGGGAAAGTTGTGCAGGGTGATCGCGCCGGGATGGGCGATGCCGAACGAGTAGAGGGTGTTGCGCAGGCCGGTGTCCCGCATCACCTGGTCGGTCTTGGGGCCCTGGATGTCGAGGAACCCTCGGTCCGCCAGCCGGGCACCCGTCGCGTGGTCGTAGAAGCAGTAGTCGTCGGGGATCAGCGGGTGCATCCGGTACACGGTGACGAAGTCCTCGGTCAGGCTGTAGGGCGCCGCGTGGTGGTCGGGCGTGGTCTTGGGGATGCCGACCAGGGCGTGGGCGTCGAGCAGCCAGAGCCCGAGCTTGGTGAAGAGCTGGTTGGGCGGGCCGTACCAGTTGGTCTTGAGCCCTATGTCGATCGCCTTGGTGGCGAGGATCGCCGGGGTCCACTCCACGGTGTGGATCTTGGCGATCAGGGCCGCCACGATCAGGCGCGCGGTCTGGTATACGCGCTCGTCGTCCCAGCCGCGGTAGGCGCTGCGCAGCTCGTCGCAGAGCAGGTTGTGCTCGCGGGCGAAGAGCAGGTGCATCGCCGACAGGCCCAGCCACCAGCTCTCGTTGAAGCCGGTGATCTCGCCGCCGTCGAGGTCGGGGGGCAGGTGGCCGTCGACCAGGCGGAGCTTGGGACCCTCGAGCAGGCTCATGGCCTTGGCCGGGTTCTCCCCGTACATCTCCGACGCGTCCCACCAGTGCGTCGCGGCGTTGCGGAAGTAGATCGGCGGGCGCTTGGGGTCGCGGTCGTCGAGACCGGTGTTGCCGGCGATGCGCATCCGGTCCTCGGCCGGGGCGCCGGCCGAGCTGTGCCAGGTCATGCCCGGCGGCAGCGGCACCGCGACGTCGTCGACGCCCAGGTTCTGCCTCTGGTGGTCGACCCAGTCGTGCACCTGGAACTGGATCCAGGCGGCGGCCAGGATGTTGAGCGAACGCGCCGGGATGAACTCCTTGCGGTGCAGCAGCTCGCGCGCGACCACCACCAGGTTGGGGACGTCGAACAGCTCCGGCGCGTAGACCGGGTGCAGGTTGCGCCCGAAGTTCGCGCCCAGCGCGCCCATGCCGGGAACGGACATGTCGTTGTCGGTCCCGTCGAACGAGCGCGTGCGTCGCGCGTCCTCGGACAGCGGCGGCGGAACGGCCCGGGTCTGCGGGGGGGCCTCGTCGACCTCGGTGTCGATCAGGTTCCTGTGTCGCAGGACCCAGCGCAGGCTGTCGATGTTCAGGAGGCCGAGCAGGAGCGGCAGCCGGTACCACGGCCGGAACCGGTTGACGGCATGGAAGACCGCCCGCACCATCGCGCCCAGCACCACGTTGCGCCGCGGCGGAACCGTCAGCCAGCGGTAGCCGAGGCGGTGCGAGGAGCCCGCGTCGTAGACCGCCTTGCGCGCCCGGTTGAGGTTGCCGAGCGGGCGGAACTCGTCGGTGGTGTTCCAGGGGTTGAAGGCCAGCTCGTCGATGACCCGCGCGTCGTTGATGGCCTGGGCGGCGCCCACATCCGGCTTGCGCACCGTCAGCGTGGCGACGACCACCGGCGGCGCGGCCTGCTCGGTCCACTCGACGGCGGTGTCCTCGATTGGCGTGCGCGTCTCGTCGACGTAGCGCTGGAGGCACAGCTCGAAACCGACGTCGCCCGCCTCCAGGCGGCCGGCCATCTCGCGCGAGAGGAAGTCCGGGTCGTGGCCGCTGGGCGGCGGAGCGGGCGCCGCGCCGGGCGCCGGACGGAGCAGGTAGCGCACCGCCAGCGTCTCGCCCCAGCGGATCGCGCCGCGGCTCCAGTAGGTCTCGAGCGCGACGCTCACGACCTTCCGTGCGCGCGCCCGCAGCACGTTGCGCAGCATGCGCACAGCCTCGAACGGGCCGAAGCGGATGGCCAAACCGATCAGCCCCCAGAGCCGGCTGAGGGTGCCCCCCGCGGTGGCCCCGGCGAAGGCCACGAACTGGCGGGCGTCGCGCGCGTGGGAGACGGGGAAGTTGGTCGCCAGAAGGTCGTGGGTGACGCCCCCGCCGGCGTCCACCCGGAGCGCGATACCGCGCAGGTCGGGCTTGTCGTCCGCCTGGCTGGCGCCGTCGGCGTTGGAGAAGCGCACCGTGGTCCGGTAGCGCCTGCCGGGCTGGGCGAAGCCGGCGCGCAGGTCCTCGGGCAGGTCGTCGGCGAAGGCCAGCTCAGCGTCGGTGGCGGCGAAGACCGCCTTGGTGTGAAACGCGCGCTCGACGTGGGCCGCCTTGGCGCGCCGCTGGATCTTCAGCTGCACCGCCATGATGTCCCGGGCCAGGGCATCAAACTCCAGGCGCTCGGCCTGCGGGCTGCCGCCTCGGTACACCTCCCTCCAGGTGCTCATCGCATCGCCTCCGCCAAGCCGGAGATGCTCATTCCGGGGTGCCGCCCTTGAGGGGATGGAACCGGCCGGCGAGCATCTCGATGATCCCCGGCAGGACGCCGTGGGGCGAGGGGCTGTAGTGGGGCAGGGCCAGGCGGGTGATGTGGGCGTCGATGATCGCCGGCCCGCTCCCGGCCAGCGCGGCGTCGAGCGCGGCCTCGAACTCTTCGAGCGTCTCGACGCGGTAGCCGGTCGCGCCGCAGGCGGTGGCGTAGGCCGCCCAGTCGGGGTTCTGGAACTCCACCAGCCCGGACTCGCGGTACGCCGACAGCTGGTAGACCTTGATCAGCTTGAACTCGCCGTCGTTGAAGATGATCCAGATCACCGGGAGCCGATGCTCCACGGCGGTCATCAGCTCGAAGCCCGAGAGCAGGTAGCCGCCGTCGCCGCAGCCGACGATCACCGCCCGCTCGGGGTGGGCCAGCTTGAGCCCGATGGCCCCGTTGACGTGGCCGGCCATGGGGCCGAAGCTGCCCGGCTTGCGGAAGCTCTGACCCCCGGTCAGGCGCAGGTAGTAGGCCAGCCAGGCGGCGTGCGCGCCGGCGTCCGCAAGCACCACCGCGCCGTCGGGCAGGCGGGCCGAGAGCGACTGCACCAGCTTGCCGGGATGGATCTTGCCCCCGATCTGGAGGATGTGCTCGGCGGCGTAGTCGTGCTGCTTGGGGCGCCAGTTGGAGGGGCGGGCGCCCCGCCGGACCAGCGCCTCGTCGAGGGCGACGACGGCCGGTTTGGCGTCGGCGACGATCGCGCCGTCGGCCTTGTAGACCTTGTCGATCTCGTCCTCGGAGATGTTCAGATGGATCAGCACCTTGCCGCGCAGGAGATCGGGACGGAAGTTGAAGGTGGCGTGCTGGGCGAAGGAGTTGCCGATGGCCAGGATCACCTCGGCGTCGTCGAAGGCTTTCCAGGCCGTCTCCTGGCCGCTGTCGCAGAAGAGGCCCACCGACAGGGGATGGTCCTCGCCGATCACCCCCTTGCCATCCATGGTCGTGACGAAGGGGATCTGCCAGCGCTCCAGCATGACGGCCAGCGCCGCCCCGGCACCGCTCCGGATGGCGCCGAAGCCGACCAGGGCGAGGACCTTCCTGCCTCTGCCGAGCGCATCGGCCAGGGTGGCTGCCGCATCGCTGACGCGGGCGGGGTCGGGCAGCACCGGGGCCACGGCCAGCCGGATGTCCTGGTAGTTGTCGACCTTGACGTCGGGATGGGTCAGGTCCTCGGCCACGTGGATGTGGACCGGGCCGGGTCGACCCTCGAAGGCCAGGTTGACCGCCGTCTCCAGGACCTCGCAGGTCCTGGCCGCATCGGTCAGGAGGAACGAGCCCTTGGTGGTGGCGGCGAACATCGCCTGGGAGTCGGGCGTGCGGTTGACCCCCGAGGTCTCGTTGAGAGCGCCCTTCCCCTTCCAGTGCAGCGACGAGAAGCCGGAGATCGCCAGCACCGGGTAGGAGTCGGACATCGCCACGGCGAGCCCCGAGAACAGGTTGAAGGCGCCGGGCCCGGCGGTGGCGAAGCAGACCCCCAGCCTGCCGGTGTACATCGCGTAGCCGCAGGCCATGAAGGAGGCGGCCTG
>DASZGP010000090.1:0-6877 GCA_035938695.1 Candidatus Dormiibacterota bacterium
GAAGTTCAAATACGCCTCCGCGAGCACCCAAGTATAGGTTCGGTCACTCGAACCGGAGCGCCACCACCACGCTCCGCGCCGCCGCCCGCCGGGCCGGCGCCAGCACCGCGATCACGCTGCCCAGCAGCGCCGCGGCGAGCACCGCCAGGACCACCTGCCAGGGCACCACGTAGACCGGCTCGAAGCCGGTGGTGGCGGCCGCCCTGACCATCACCGCGATCATCACCAGGCCCACCAGCACCCCGGCCAGGGCGCCGCTCAGGCCCAGCAGGGTGGACTGGGTGACGATCGCCCGCCGCACCTGCCCCCGGGTCATCCCGACGGCCCGCAGCAGGCCCAGCTCGCGGCCCGACTCGCTGATGTCCAGCAGGATCGTGGTGACCACCGACATCAGCCCCAGGATGACCCCGACCAGGCCCACGCCGGTGAGCAGCAGGAGGAGCGAGTCGATGCCCCGGCGGACCCCGGCCCGGACGTCGTCGAGCGACTCCAGCTGCATCCCGTAGCGCTGGGCGACGTCGGCCAGGGCGCGGGGGAAGCCGGGCCCGGCGCCCGCCTCGGGGATGACCTGGAGGACGTTGAAGCCGGAGACGCCGAAGTCCTGCTTGGCGTTGCCGGTGGCGATCAGGGCCGCCTCGCCGCCATCCGGCGAGGGCAGCGAGTGGTCGAGGACGGCGGCGACCCGGTAGGACAGGTCACCGGCCCCGCCGGTCAGCGCGAGGTGGTCGCCGAGGCCCAGGTTGCGCGCGGCGGCCAGGCGGCGGGAGATGAAGACCGCCCGGCTCTCCTCCAGCTCGGTGAAGGCGGTCTGGCGGTCGCCGGCGGCCAGGTTCAGCTTGCCCCGGGCGGCGTAGTCCAGGGGGTCCACGGCGGCCAGGGTCAGGGCGCGGCCGCCGGCGCGGAGCTGGAAGAAGCTGACCGGGGAGGTCGCGCTGACCCCCTGGAGCTGGCCCAGGGCGGCCCTGATGCTCTCGTCCTGGTGCACCGGGGAGACCACCAGGTAGTCGGAGACGAAGAGGCTGTCGACCCAGGCCTGGCCGGCCCCCAGGGAGCCCTGGGCCAGGCCGGCGACGGAGACCACCAGGGCGCCGCTGACCATCAGCCCGCCGATGGTCAGGGCGCTGCGGTTGGGCCGGCGCACGACCGCGTTGCGAGCCAGGGCGGTCTCGCCCGGGAGGATCAGGGCCAGGGGCCGCCCGATCAGCCAGGTCAGGGGCCGGATCAGCACCGGCACCAGGCCGACCACGCCCAGGAAGAGCAGGATGATGCCGGCCGCCGCCACCGCCAGGCGGGAGCCGGCCAGGCCGGTGTCGGTGGTCCCGGCGGCCAGCACCGAGCCCAGCAGGAGGGCCGCCCCGGTGAGGGCGACCACCGCCAGCAGGGTGGTCCGGCGGCGGCTCCGCTCGACGGTGTAGAGCCGCTGCGGGCGGATCGCCTCCAGGGGGGCCAGGCCGGCCGCCCGCCGCGCCGGCAGGACGCCGCAGACCAGGGTCGCCACCACCCCCAGGGCGACCACCGCCAGCACCGTCAGGGGATCGACCACCACCTGGAGCCGGGGCTGCCCGCCGGCCGCGCGCAGGTAGACCACCAGGAGCGCGGCGACGCCCACCCCGACCAGCCCGCCGAGAACGCTGCCGACGGCGCCGTAGAGCCCGGCCTGGGCCACGAAGAGCCGGCGCACCCAGGCCTGGGTGGCGCCCGCCGCGCGCAGCAGGCCGATCTCCCGGCGCCGCTCCAGCACCGTGACGGCCAGGTTGTTGTAGATCAGGAAGAGCCCGATCCCCACCGCCAGCACCCCGAAGAACACCAGCGCCGGCTGGATCTCGGCGTAGGGGTCGCGCTGGGCGGCGTAGAAGGCGTGGTTGTCGCGCACCGTGTACTCGTCGGTGGCCACCTGGCGGAGGTCGGCGCGGAAGGCGGGATACGAATCGCAGGGCGCGGCGCACTTCAGGCCCGGCTTGAAGGCCACGCTGATCTGGGTCACCCGGGCGCCGAGGCGGAAGGCCCGCTGGGCGGTCTGCAGGGGCACGAAGACCACCGCCCCGAAGGACGACTGGACGAAGGCGGTGTCGCGGAGCAGCCCGCGGACCACGTAGACGTCGGGCCCCAGCGCCGTGAAGAGGGAGATCGAGTCGCCCACCGCCACCCCGTGCTGGCGGGCCCAGGTGGCGTCGAGCAGGACCCCGGCGGCGTCGCTCGCGCTGAGCTGGCTGCCGCTGTCGAGGTCGAGGGGATGGAGCTGGCGCTCGGTGGCCAGGTCCACCCCCAGCATCTGGAAGGCCTGGGTCTGGCCGTTGACCACCCCGTTGAGGCGCTTGGAGACCAGCGGCGCCGCCAGCGCCACCTCCGGCAGGCCCCTGACCGCCGGCAGCATGTCGGCGCTGAAGCCCGTCTCGCCGAAGGCGAAGACCTCGGCGTCGGCGTGGCCCACCAGCGCTGCGGTGGCGCCCTGGATCTCGACCCGCAGGGCGGCGGCGGTGAGCGCCGTGCCCAGGATCATGCCGACCCCCAGGGCGACGGCCAGGACGGTCAGCAGCGACCGGCCAGGCTTAGAGACCGAGTTGCGCCAGGCGAGAGATAAGAGCAGAGGCATTGTGCTCGGCGGATTTGCGCTGCTGCCGCGGGCCCATCTCGATGGTCTCCACGATGCGCCCGTCGCGCATCACCAGGACCCGGTCGGCGTAGGCCGCGGCGCGCGCGTCGTGGGTGGCCAGGATGGCCGTCTGACCCTGCTCGGCGCAGTGCGACCAGATCAGGTCGAGGACCTCCTTGCCGGTGGTGTAGTCGAGGTTCCCGGTGGGCTCGTCGGCGATCAGGATGGCGGGCTGCATCAGCAGCGCCCGGGCGATCGCCACCCGCTGCTGCTCGCCGCCGGAGATCTCCTCGGGCCGGTGCCCCTGGAGGTTGCGCAGGTTGAGGTCGCGCATCAGGTCGGAGACCCGGTCGAAGCGCGAGGAGCGGTCGCCGGCGATCCGCAGCGGCAGGGCGATGTTCTCGGCGGCGGTGAGGTTGGGGATGAGGTTGAAGAACTGGAAGACGAAGCCGATCCGCTCGCGCCGGAAGACGGTGCGGTGGCGCTCGTCCATGGCGGTCAGGTCCTGGCCGGCCACCACCACCCGCCCGGCGTCGGGCAGGTCGAGGCCGGCCAGCAGGTGGAGCATGGTGCTCTTGCCGCAGCCCGAGGGGCCCATGATCGCCACGAACTCCCCGGGGGCCACCGAGAAGCTGACCCGGTCGACCACGGTGTGGGGGGTGGTCGAGACCCTGAAGGTCTTGGCCAGGCCCTCGGCGACGACCATCGGGGCCGGGGCGCCGGCCCCGGCGGCGCCCGGGGTGACGGTCTCCGACTCAGACATTCAGGAACAGCTTGAGCACCTGGTCGACGACGCTCTCCAGCACGCCCTGGGTGGGAACCTCGCGGTCGGCGCCGGTCACCTCCAGGGAGGCCGGGCTCGGGCTGGCGGACGGTGAGGGCGAGGTCAGCTCGTTGCCCAGGCCCAGGCCGGGGCCCTGGTCGCCGGGCGACGGGCTCTCCACCACGTTGGGGCTGGGGCTGGGCGGCGGCCCGCCGTCCGGCGCCAGGGTCGGGGCCGGCGAGTTGCGCTGGTCCGGTGGCTGGGTCGCCGGCGGCTGGGTGGCGGGTGGCTGGGTCGGCGTCGGCGTCCTGGTCGGCGTTGGCTTGGGCGGTGGAGGCGGGGGGGGCGGCGGGGGGGGCGGGGGCGAGCTGCCCTTGATGAAGATCTCGGTGTACATGATCACGCCGTTGCAGGGGCAGCCGGAGGCGTTGGAGGAGGTCCAGGGCCCGCTCGCGATCCAGGCCCCGGTGCCCATCGCGGTGTAGCTGCCGAGGATGTTGGCGCGGTGGTCGGGGCTGTTCATGAAGGCGGTGTTGACCTGCGCGGCGCTCTGGTCCTGGGGGTAGTTGTTCCAGCCGATGTTCTCGCCGGCGGCGGTGTAGGAGACCCCGTAGGAGTTCAGCACCGGCCATACGTAGGAGTTGCAGGGCGGGATCTGGTGGCTGAAGTAGTTGCGCTCGACCAGGTCCTGGGAGCGGCCGTGGAAGGTCTGCCCGCCGCCGCAGACCTGGTGGTTGCCGCTGCGCGCGATGTTCCCCAGGGTGCCGTTCCAGCCCAGCGAGCCGAGGCCGTTGGAGGTGCGGTCCTGGTTGGTGAAGCCGAAGAGCTGCTGCTCCAGGGAGCCGCTGTCGGCGTAGACCGGCGCCGCCCCGGTGGCCGGCAGCAGGAGCAGCGCCGGGAGCACGGCCAGCACCAGGCGGAGGCGCCGCGCCACGCGGCTACCGCCCCGCCGGCCCGCGTCGATCGGGGAAGAGGCGGCCGAGCTCGGCGGGAACCTGGATGCCCATGTCGAAGAGCTTCTCGATGATGTTCGGCCTGATCCCGGTGGGGCGGAACACGCCCTGCACCTTGCCGGCGGCGTCCACGCCGCGGGCCTCGTAGACGAAGATGTCCTGGAGGGTGATGGTGTCCCCCTCCATGCCGGTGATCTCCGAGATGTAGCTGACCTTGCGGGAGCCGTCCTTCATGCGCGAGAGCTGGACGATGAGGTCGACCGCCGAGGCCATCTGCTGCCGGATGGCCTTGGCCGGCAGGTCCATGCCGGCCATCAGGACCAGGGTCTCGAGCCGGGCCAGGGCGTCGCGCGGGGTGTTGGCGTGGATCGTGGTCAGCGACCCGTCGTGGCCGGTGTTCATGGCCTGGAGCATGTCCAGCGCCTCGCCGCCGCGGCACTCGCCGACGACGATCCGGTCGGGCCGCATCCGCAGGCTGTTCATGACCAGCTCGCGGATCGCCACCCGTCCCTCGCCGTGGATGTCGGCCGGGCGGGCCTCCATCCGGCAGACGTGCTCCTGGTGCAGCTGCAGCTCGGCGGCGTCCTCGATGGTCACGATCCGCTCGTCGGCCGGGATGAAGCTGGAGCAGACGTTGAGCAGGGTGGTCTTGCCGGTGCCGGTCCCGCCCGAGATCAGCATGTTGGCCCGGGACAGGACGCAGGCCTTGATGAAGCCCACCGCCTCCGGGGTCATGGTCCCGAAGTTGACCAGGTCCTGGGCCTTGTAGGGGTCGCGGGTGAACTTGCGGATGGTCAGGATCGGGCCGTCCAGGGCCACCGGGGCGATCACCGCGTTGACACGGCTGCCGTCCCACAGGCGGGCGTCGGCCATCGGGCTGCGGAAGTCGATCCGGCGGCCGACCGCGCTGACGATGAAGTCGATGACCCGGAGCAGGTGGTTGTCGTCGTCGAACTGCCGGTCGGTGAGCAGGATCTTGCCGTTGCGCTCGACGTAGATCTGCTTCGGCCCGTTGACCATCACCTCGGTCAGGCTGTCGTCGAGCACCAGGTCCCGGATCGGGCCCAGGGCGTCGTAGTACTTGGCAAGCTCCTCGTGGGTCCTGGTGCTGGTTGAAGCCAATGCTTTCCTCGATCGCCGGGCGGTTCGGACGAGCCGATTCTCTCACGTTGGTATTGGCGACGGCCAGACGCCCGGCACTCAGCCCTGTGCCAGCGCCAGGCAGTCGACCTCCTCGGCCCCGGCGGCGTGGAGAGCCTGGGCCGCGGCCACCAGCGTGGCGCCGGTGGTGACCACGTCGTCGACCACCACGACCCGGGCCGGAGGCGGCGGGCCGATCCAGGCGAAGGCGCCGGCCATGGCGATGCGGCGCTGGTTGCCCGGGCGGCCCACCTGGGGGGGCGTGGCGACCTGGCGGGTGAGGTGGCCGACGGGGCCAACCTGGCCGACGGAGCCGGCCTGGTCGATGGAGCCAACCAGGCCAACGGAGTCAACCTGGTCGACGGAGCCAACCTGGCCGACGGAGCCAGCCTGGTCGATGGAGCCAACCAGGGCAACGGAGCCAACCTGGTCGACGGAGCCAACCTGGTCGACGGAGCCAGCCTGGTCGATGGAGCCAACCAGGCCAACGGAGTCAACCTGGTCGACGGAGCCAAACGAGCCGAGGGAGACAAGCGAGCCGACGGGGCCAACCAGGCCGACGGGGCCGAACGGGACTGGGGGCATTGGGGTCCTGCCAGGGGAAGTAACCCCCCGTGAGGCTTCGCCCCACGGGGACCCCCCTTCCCCTGTCACCCCACCCAACGCGCGCGGGTGCCGCCCGGCCTCGCTGTGGCTTGCCGGCCCTGGGTGCTCGAGCGTGATCGCGCCACGTTGGGATGGCGCGAGCGCCCGAGCGATCAGCAGAGCCTGGTTGTAGCCGCGCTGGCGCTGCCGGGTCGGGTGCAGGGGGACGGGGATGAGCGCGAAGCCGCTCCGGACGGCCAGGTCGAGGTTGCCGATCGCCGCCATGGGGAAGCTCTGCGGGCCCGCCATACCGGACCAGGAGCGGCGCACCGCCAGCTCCAGACCCAGCTGGACCAGGGGTTCGGCGAGGCGGGGGCGGTTGCGGTACTTCAGGCGATGGACCGCCTCCTGGATCGGCCCCTCCAACCGGAGCAGGCCCCGGATGCTGGCGGGCCGCCAGCCCGAAGAGGCACAGAGCGGGCACGGATAGACGCTGGTCCAACCGCCGCAGGCCCGGCACCGGCTGACGATGGGTGCGCTGGCGGTGTCCGCGCACGCGCGGCAGAACAACTCTCCGCCCCGGCGGCACCCGCCGCAGCGCGGCGGAAACAGGAAATCGAGCAGCCCCCCGACCATGTCCCCACCCGATCCTACCGCTGGCGCCGGCGCCGGGACCGGCTGGGCTACGAGCAGCAGTGCCGCTCGGGAGCCAAGCACAGGCAAGCAGCCGCGAGGCCGGCCGGCACGCGCGCGCGTTGGGTGGGGTGACAGGGGAAGGGGGGTCCCCGTGGGGCGAAGCCTCACGGGGGGTTACTTCCCCTGGCAGGACCCCAATGCCCCCAG